>NZ_JBSHDN010000247.1:0-8249 GCF_053616335.1 Nocardiopsis sp. NPDC055824 | reverse complement strand
GCCCGCGGGGGACGTCCCCCGCGGGCCGCACGGCCGGCCGCAGCCGGCTACGCCCCGGTGACGGGCCGGTCCTGCGCGGCCATGCCCAGCCGCTCGGGGGCCCCCGCGAAGGACAGCTCGAAGTCCGGGGTGTCCGCGATCAGCGCCCGGGTGTACTCGTGCTCCGGGGCCGACATCACCCGGCCCACCGGTCCCTGTTCCACGATCACGCCCCGGTGGAGCACGGCCACCCTCTGCGCGATGTTGGACACCAGGGCGATGTTGTGGGTGACGAACAGCAGTGCCATCCCCTCGTCCTGGAGCCCGCGCAGCAGTTTCACGATCTCCGCCTGCACCGACACGTCCAGCGCCGACGTGATCTCGTCGCAGATCAGCAGGTCGGGGCGGGTGGCCACCGCGCGGGCGATGCACACCCGCTGCCGCTCGCCGCCGCTGAGCTGCTCCGGGTAGCGGTCGGCGTAGGAGGCGGACAGGGCGGCGCGCTCCAGGGCCTCGGCCACCACGGCCCCGGGGTCCCGGGGCCTGCCCACCAGGTGGCGGTAGGGGCCCAGGATCTGGTCGCGTACCCGCCTGCGCGGGTTCAGCGCCTCGTAGGGGTTCTGGAACACGTACTGCACCCGGCGCCTCTGCTCGGCCGTGCGCCGGTAGCTCCCGGCGGCCAGCGGGCTCCCGTCGAACACCACCTCACCGGTGTACTGGCGGTGCAGGCCCGCGACCGAGCGGGACAGGGTCGTCTTGCCCGACCCCGACTCGCCCAGCAGGGCCACGCACTCGCCCCGGTGGACCGACACGTCGATCCCGTCGAGGACCCTTGTGCGCCCGTAGCCCGCGTCGAGCCCCGCGACCCTCAGCAGCGGCTCGCCCTCCGGCTCGCCGCCCTCCTCGTGGCCCGTGGTCCGCAGCAGCGGCACGGCCGTCAGCAGGCGCCTGGTGTAGGAGTGGCGCGGGTCCGCGAGCACCCGGTCCGTGCGCCCCCGCTCGACGACCTCGCCCCGGTACATCACCGCGATCTCGTCGGCCAGGTCGGCGACCACCGCCATGTCGTGGCTGATGTAGACCCCCGCCGTGCCGTAGTCGCGGGTCATCCGGCGGATGGTCTCCAGGACGTGCGCCTGCGTGGTCACGTCCAGGCCGGTGGTCGGCTCGTCCAGCACGATCACGTCCGGGCGGCCGACGAACGCCATCGCGATCGCCACCCTCTGCTGCTGTCCGCCGGACAGCTGGTGGGGGTAGCGGGCCAGGAACCCGTCGTCGTCGGGGAGCGCGACCTCGCCCAGGACCTCGCGCACCCGGGCCTGGGCGTCGGCCGCCGACAGGGAGGCGTCGTGCAGGGCCTCGCGCAGCTGGGTGCGCAGGCGCAGGGCCGGGTTGAGCGCCGAGGCGGGCGACTGGGGGATGTAGGCCACCGCCCGTCCGCGCAGTTCGCGCACGCCCCGCTCGGAGAGCGAGGCCAGGTCCTTCCCGGCCACCTCCACGCGTCCCGCGGAGATCTCCGTCGCTCGCTTGCAGTGCGCCAGCAGCGACAGGCCCAGGGTGGTCTTCCCGGAGCCGGACTCGCCGACCAGGCCGAGGATCGTGCCCCGCGCCACCGTGATCGAGACGCCGCTGATGATCTCCACGTCCGAGGGACGGCCGATCACGGTCAGGCCCTCCACCGACAGCACGGCGGCCCCGGTGCCCCGGCCGCCTCCGGAGTCCGCTTCCCGTCCGGCGTCCCGCGTCACTTCTCCACCCCTCGGTCGATGCCGATCGCCGCACGGGACAGTCCGTCGGTGATCAGGTTGGCGCCGATCGTCAGGACGGCGATCGCCGCCACGGGCAGCGCCACCGCCCACGGCTGCACGGCCATGCCCTGCCGGTTCTCGTTGATCATCAGTCCCCAGTCCGCCGTCGGCGGCTGGAGCCCCATGCCGAGGAAGCCGAGCACGGCGACCACCCCGATGGAGTAGGTCAGCCGCAGGCCGAGCTCGACCAGCAGCGGGCTCGTCACGTTCGGCAGGATCTCCACCGCCATGATCCGCCAGCGCGGAAGGCCGACGGCCTCGGCCGCCTTCACGTAGTCCTGCTCGACGACCTTGCGCGTCGCCTCGCGGATCACCCGGGCCACGCGGGGCATGTGCGACACCGCGATGACGGCCACGATCAGCCACACCTTCGGGCCCACGATCGACATCACCAGCAGCGCGGCGATCAGCTGGGGGAAGGCGAGCAGCACGTCGCCGACGCGCATGAGGACGTCGTCGAGCCAGCCGCGCCGGTACCCGGCGACCACGCCGACGACCGTCCCCGCCGCCACGCCGATCGCCGCGGAGGCGCCCGCGAGGAGCAGCAGCGTCCAGCCGCCCCACAGGAAGCGGGTCAGCACGTCGCGGCCGCGGTTGTCACCGCCGAACAGCGTGCCGTCCACCCCGGTCTCGAACGGTCTGGCCACGAACTCGGTGGGTGTGTACGGGGCCACGAAGGGCCCCACCACCGCGATCAGGACGATCAGGCCGGTCAGGGCGGCGCCGACCTTCGTCCGGCCGAACCCCCAGGCCGTCCGGAACAGGCCGGCGCCGCGTCCCCGCGGCACCACGGTCACGGGCTCCACGCCCGCGTTCACGGGAGCGCTCATCGGTTCGCCACCCTCACCTTCGGGTTGGCCGCCAGCCCGATCACGTCCGCGATCAGGTTGACGAGGATGTAGATGCCGGCGATGAGCAGGACCACGGCCTGGACCAGGGGCACGTCGCGGTTCTCGATCGCGTCCATGAGGATCTTGCCGACACCGGGGAAGTTGAACAGGAACTCGACGGCCACCACGCCGCCCGCCAGCCAGGCGAGCTGGAGGGCGACCACCTGGGCCACCGGCCCGATGGCGTTGGGTGCGGCGTGCCGCCACAGGACCGCGCGCTCGTCCACGCCCTTGAGCCGGGCCTGCTGGACGTACTCGCTCTCCAGGACCTCGATCATCGTGGCCCGCATCATGCGGACGATGGGCGGCGCCACCGCGAAGGCGAGTGTCAGCACCGGCAGCACCCACTGGTCGGGGCCGCCCTCGCGGGAGTACACGGACGGGAACCAGCCGAGTCCGCCGGGCCCCAGCAGGAGGATCAGCAGGATGCCGACCACGAACTCGGGGATGGACGCCACGACCAGCGTCCCCATGGACGAGGCGTGGTCGAAGGCGCGGTCCCGTCGCAGCGCGCTGACCGCGCCCACGAGGAGGGCGACGGGGGTGGCGGCGAGGGCCGCCAGCCCCATCAGGGTCAGCGAGCTCAGGACCGGCCCGGAGAGGACCTCGGTGACCTCGGTCCGGTTGGAGTAGGAGGTGCCCAGGTCCCCCTGGACGATCCCCTGGAGCCAGTTGAGGTACTGCACGGCCACCGGCTCGTGCAGGTCGAGCTGGTCGCGGAGGGCCTCCACGCGCTCGGGCGTGGCGTCACGGCCCAGGATCATCTGGGCGGCGTCGCCGGGCAGTGCCTGCGTGGCCGCGAAGACCACGAGGGACACCGCCCAGAGCGTCAGCGCGCCGAAGAGGAGGCGGACGACGATGAGTCGGGTCATGGTGAGCTTTCGGTAGCGGTCGGTCGGGTCCGGGGAGCCGCTACTGCTCCAGCCAGGCCCGGTGGAACGCGTACGAGCCCAGCGGGTGGCCGGAGACGGCGGGCTCCAGGCCGTGCACGGCGGTGCTGTGGCCGTCGAGGAGGTTCACGAAGCCCCACACGATGTAGCCGCCCTCCTCGTACTCGACCCGCTGCGCCCGGCGGATCAGCTCGTTGCGCTCGTCGGGGTCCGCGGTGCGGCGGGCCTCCTCCAGGTGGCCGAGCCACTCCTCGTTCTCGCCCCACATGGTCTCGTTGTAGGGGGCTCCCACCACCGAGCCCTGCGCGGCCTGGGTGATGTAGTTGCGCGCGCTCCAGAAGTCCTGGCCGAAGGCGTAGGGGAAACCCTCCTCCTCGTTCCAGTAGTCGCTGGGGTTGACGCGGCGGAGCTCGACGGTGACCCCGGCCTCACGGGCCTGCTCCTGGAAGACCTCGGCGGCGGCGACCACGCCCGCGCTGATGTCGGAGGTGACCAGCTCGACCTCCAGGCCGTCCCCGTGCCCGGCCTCGGCCAGCAGCCGCCTGGCCTCCGCGATGTCCTGTTCCCGCTGCTCGAAGTCGTCCGGGTAGGACGGGTCCATCCGCGCGTACATGTCGTTGCCGACCTGGCCGTACCCGGCGAGGGCCTGGTCGATCATCTCCTGGCGGTCCACGATGAGACGGAACGCCTGGCGGACGCGGACGTCGTCGAAGGGGGCCTGGTCCACCCGCATGGTGAACGGCAGCCACATGCCGGTCTCGGACTCCATGACGGCGAGGTCGGGGTTGCCCTCGATCACGGCCACCTGCGCGTGCGGGACCTGGGTGATGAGGTCCACGCTGCCGCTGTTGAGGGCGTTGACGCGTGCGTCGTCCTCGGGGAAGTCGACGATCTCCAGCTCGTCCGCGTAGGGCAGGCCCTCCTCGTGGTAGCCCTCGTGCCGCTCGAAGAGGCTGTACTCGCCCGCCACGAACTCGACGCTGCGGAACGGGCCGCAACCGACCGGGTCGGCGGGGTCGTACCCCTCGGGGACGACGCAGTTGTAGTACTCGGCGAGGGCTTCGGGCAGGGTGACCGTCGGCTCGGTGCAGCGGATGAGCACCGTGCGCCCGTCCAGGGCCTCCAGCCCGTCGGCGTCGACGCCGTCCATGTCGCCGGCGCCGCGCAGCGGGTTGTCGGGGTCCAGGATGCGCCGGAGGGAGAAGACGACGGAGTCCGCGGTGACGGGGGAGTCGTCGTGGAAGGTCAGGCCCTCCTTGAGCACGACGGTCCACTCCGTGGCGTCCTCGTTGGGCTCGACGGACTCGGCCAGGTTGTTCTCGATGGCGCCGTCGGCGGCGTAGCGCAGCAGCCCGGCGTAGAGCGCGAAGTTGCGGGCGATGTCCACGTTGTCGGTGGGGTCGTGCGCGTCCAGTGTGTCGTTGACCCCGCCTCCTGCGACGCCGACGCGCAGGCGCCCGCCCCGCTGGGGTTCACCCCCGCCCGAACCCCCGGAGCCGGAGTCCCCTCCGCAGGCGGCCAGGACCGGGGCGACGACGGCGCCGGCGGCGGAGGCCTTGAGGAGGGAGCGACGGCTGGGGGCGGAGAGAAGGGTGGGGCGGGGGCCTTCGGACAGGGACGACAAGGGACACCTCGTGTGGGGACGGGAACCGCAGGGCGTTCGGGGCCGGGGAGGGGCGGCGCCCGGGGAGGGGCGCGGCCCGGCATCGGACCTGATCGATACTTGTTCGCCCTTCACGGAGCGTCAAACGAGGTCGGAGGCGGTGCGGGCCGTGAACGCCGTGTTGCGGGGCCGTAACGGCGGAGAGAGAGGGGCGTCCCGCCGGAACCAGCTCTGGCCTGCGGGTTTCCGCGCCGTTCGGTGTGCGCTCCGAGCGGCGGTGTGCGCATGGCGCCCACCGCCGGTTCGCGGCGAACGACGCTCCGGGGGGCGTCCGGGTTGTGTTCCAATCGATGTCGCGGGGAAGCGAAACCGTGGTGTTTAGTGCGAGCAATTTCCGTTTTGTTGGCTTATGTAGCCATATGTCTGTTCAGAGGAAGGCGGTCGGTCCGGGGTGGGGTCCCGGTCCGGCCGGGCGGCCGGAGCCGCCTCCGGCCCACCCCGTCCGGGCGCGGCGGGGAGGGCCGCCCCGTGCCGGCGGGAAGCCTGTGGGCGGAGGGGCCTCCCGCGCTCGCCTCCGGCTGCGGGCGCCGCGGCGGGCGGCGTCCCGGCCGGTGCGCGGGAGCGCATATCGTTACTGGTCGTGTCCGTGTCGGGGGGACGGGCCGCCCGCGAGCGCATTGCCAACGTGTTACACCTCACATGGCCGACTCTGGGGTCCGGACTGTTTCCTTTGTCCTCATCGGGGATGACACGTGACGGGGTTTTGTGGCCAATACCAGGCGGGGTGAACCCAGGTGTGCTGTTCTGGACCCAGCACACCCTTGTCTAAGGTGAGTGCAGGCGGCGCAACCCGCGCGCCCGTCGCGGGTGATTGGAGTGACCGGATGGCTGAGGCGAGGCAACTCCGGGAATACGTGCCCGCGGAGGTACCGGGGAGCGCGGTTCCGACCACACCGGGGTTCGAGACGGGCGACCTCACGGGAGGGTCCACCGACCACACGGTGTGGAGCTGTGCCGGGAACCTCACCGCGGTGCGGTCGATCCGCGCGCGCGTGCGCGAGTTCCTCACCCGCATGGGCCACACCGAGGGCGCACTGGACGACGCCGAGCTGTCGGTCAGCGAGCTGGCGACCAACGCGCTGCTGCACTCCCGCTCCGGGCAGAGCGGAGGCGTCATGACGCTGTTCATCCGCTCCGACGCCGGACGCCTGCGCGTCGCCGTGGCCGACCAGGGCGAGCGCGACGGCGAGGGCGTCCACACGCGGGAGGACGGCGACGACTACGGCCGGGGCAAGCTCATCGTCGACAGCTGCGCCACCCGCAGCGGCGAGTACTGGAGCGAGGCCACGCACGTGGCCTGGTTCGAGATCGAGGACGGCCACGTGCCCGTCCCCGCCTTCGACGGCGAGTCCTCGGTCGCGGAGCTCACCGAGTCCGGGGACTGACCCCGGGCGGCCCCCGGCCCCCCCGGCGGCGCGCACGCCGCACACCGGGGCCGGAACCCGGCCCCGGCGCCCCTTCGGGGTCCTCAGTCGGCGCTGTCGGGGTACGGGAAGGCGACCCGCGCCGGCTCGGGCGCGCAGAGCACGGTCACCTGGCGCCCCTCGGGCGGGGGGCAGTCCGCGCCGGTCACCACGCAGGCCCCCGTCCACAGCGCCAGCGCCACCAGCGCCACCCGCGTGGCCTCGTCGCCCCGCTCGTCCACCGCCACGACGTCGTCGGCGGTCAGGTGCAGCAGGTTCCGCAGCTCGGAGAAGCGGGCCATCAGGTCGTTGTGCGGGTAGAGGGTGGTCAGCAGTCCGCCGCTGGTCTGCTCGTAGCCCAGGATGCCGTTGTCGAACAGCCCGCGCGCCGGGCTGTACCCGTTGCCGTCGGGGCTGGGCTGCAACAGGTCCTCGAAGGGCGTCGCCCCCAGGGACGGGCCGAAGGAGATGATCTGCCGCACCCGCGAGCGCTCGGCGAGTTCGAGGGCCGTCTGCGCCAGCTCGGGGCTGACCAGCAGCAGCCGGGCGTCGGTCTCGGTCAGGACGGCGCACTGGGTGTCCAGGTCGGACGCGGTCGACAGCGGCAGCGCCCGGCCGCCCACGGCCATCACCGTGTAGGTGGCCAGGAACCGGTCGGGTGAGACCGGCGCGAGAACCCCCACCACGTCGCCGAAGCACATGCCCCGGCGGCTCAGCCCGGCCGCGGCCTGCTCGACGGTGGCGGCGAACGTGAGCGCGTCCACCCGGTGTCCGGCGGTCCGCAGCGTCCCCGGCCGCGACGAGCGCAGCCGCAGCCGCTCGCACAGGCCGCCGGTCAGGGATCCGATCGGGTCGTCCCTGCGCGGCAGATGGCGTCCCGGTCGCCCGGTTCCTGAAGACAGCCCTACCCCCATACGTACCCCCAGTCGGCCCATCCTGCGGTGGTGCCGCATTCCGGGCTCGTCACGCCCCCTCCACGTGGCGAGCCCGGAAGCGCGGCCCCGGGCGGTCGGTGCGACGTCCCTCCCCAGGACGCACCCCGCTCCGGCGCGGTTCCCCACCGGCCCCGGGAACCTTCCCGGGGCTGACGGTCCGCCGGGATCCCGGTGTTCGGCCCGGGCTCCGACGGCCGCTTCTGGGACTCACGGAACCGTGTCACGAGAGTGCCACGAATGTGATGTCCCATGGCTTGAACCCTAGCGCGTTCACAGTCAGATGCACATGCATATTGCTATGCAGATGCATATGTAGATTCTGGCCGCAGGGGAGAGAGCGCCCGCACGAGAGAGGGCGTAAGCGGGCAGACCGGGCGATCAGCCCGCTGCTCTGTGCTGCTCCATCCACGCCGTGATCTGCGCGCGTGAGTGGAAGCCCATCTTGCGGTTGATGTTGGCGACGTGCCTGGCCGCCGTCGACGGGGTGATGAACAGCGTCCGGGCGATCTCGGGGTTGCTCCGTCCCGAACTCACCAGCCGCGCGATCTCCAGCTCCCGCTTGGTCAACCGCTGCTGCGGGGTCACCGACTCGGGCGCCGGGACGGGCCCCTCCAGGGGCCGGCGGGCGCGACCGCGCCCCGGCGCCCGAGGTGCGGCGGACGGTGCGGGCGGCGTGCGCCGGCG
>NZ_JBSHDN010000246.1:0-8287 GCF_053616335.1 Nocardiopsis sp. NPDC055824 | reverse complement strand
GGCCCGGCCGGAGGGGGACCGACGCGCCCGCGGAGCCGCCCGCCGGTCCGCGGGACCGCGGGGCCGCCTACGAGCCGCCCGGGACCGCCGCCGCCCGGGCGGCCCCCGGCGCGGGGAGCGGCAGCAGGCCGACGTCGAGCGCGTGGATCATCGAGGCGGCCGCGCCGCGGGCCGCCGCGCTCAGGCCCAGGGCCGACAGTTCGATCCGGCAGCCGCCCGCCCCCGGAGCGAACACGTTCGCCACGACCTCCGCGCGGCAGCCGGGCAGCAGCCACGGTCCCATCGGCACGAAGTACCCGCCCAGCAGCACCACGCTCGGGTTGGTGACGTTGACGAGCGTCGACAGCCCCCGGCCCAGCCACATGCCCGCCCGCTCCAGCGCGCCCACGGCGACGCCGTCACCGCTTCCGGCCCGCTCCACCGCCACCGACACCAGTTCCGCGACGTCGCTCCCCGACAGGGGGCGGTCCGGCACGCGGTCGGGCACGGCCTCGCGCACGATCGCGCCGATGCCCGCCAGCGACTCCAGGCAGCCGCGGCGTCCGCAGGCGCACTCCGGGCCGTCCGGGGCGAGCGCCAGGTGGCCCACCTCGCCCGCGAACCCGCCCGCGCCCCGCAACAGCTCGCCGCCGGCCAGGATGCCCGCGCCGATCCCCACCTCGCCGGTCACGTACGCCAGATCCGGCGTGCCCGCGAAGGACCCCACCCGGTACTCCGCCATCGCCGCCAGGTTCGCGTCGTTGTCCACGTGGACCGGCACCTCACCCGCCCCCGCCGTACGCAGCAGGTCCTCCACCCGGTCCCGCAACCGCACGCCCTGCCAGCCCAGGTTGGGCGCGCGGGTGACGGTCCCCGCGGGCGCGTCGATCAGCCCCGGCACGGCCACACCCGCCGCCACCACGGCGCGCCCGCTGAGCTGCGGGGACTCCATGGTCTCCCGCAGCGTCCGCGCGATGCGCCGCGCGCACGCCTCCGGCCCCGCCGAACGCGCGTCGAAGGGGACGTGGCGGCCCACGAGTTCGTTCCGCAGCAGGTCCACGGCGACCACCGACAGGTAGTCGACGTTGACCTCCAGGCCGACCGCGGCCACCGACGAGTCGTTCAGCGCCAGCAGCACGCCCGGACGGCCCACCCTCTGCCGCGAGGTCTCCCCGGTCTCCAGGACCAGCCCCCGCGCCATCAGGTCGGCGACCAGGCTGGACACGGTGGTCTTGTTCAGGCCCGTCGCGGACGCGACCGCCGAGCGCGAACACGGGGCCAGCTCGCGGACCGTGCGCAGCACGACGCCCAGGTTGGTCTCGCGGACCGTCTGGAAGCTGACCGTTCCCGAACCGACCGTCACCGGGTCCCCCTCGCGTCGCCGGCGCCGCGCGCCGTGCCCGGATCGTACAGGGGCCGCGGAGGGGGCGCGGAAACCCGGTTGCGCCGTTCCCGGCCCTCTGGTGGAATCCCGACCATGGTTCCCCCCGACGTCTTCCGCGACCAGCCCGCGCTCCACGGGACGAAGGTCCGGCTCGTGCCCCTCGACGCCGAGAGCGGCGAGGCCCTGGTCGGTCCGACGGTGGACATGGACCCCGAGGTCCGCAGGTTCACGGGGACCCACCGCCGGTTCACCGAGGACGTGCTGCGGAGGTGGTACGCCGCCCGCCCCGACCACCACGACCGCGCCGACTGGGTGATCGTGTCGCGGGAGGACGGGACGGCCGTGGGCGACTGCGCTCTCCTCGGACTCGACCCGGACAACGCCTGCGCCGGGTACCGGATCGCGCTCAACGACATGGCCTTCACCGGGAGGGGCTACGGGACCGAGGCCACCGGCCTGGTGCTGGAGTACGCGTTCACGGTGGCCGGTCTGCACCGGGTGGGCCTGGAGGTGTTCGCGTTCAACGCCAACGCCCAGAAGTCCTACGCCCGCTCCGGTTTCGTCAGGGAGGGCGTCCGGCGCAAGTGCCTGCGCTGGAACGGGGAGTGGCACGACGCCGTCCTCATGTCGGTCCTCGCCGAGGAGTACGAGGAGCTGCGCGCCTCCCGGGGGCGCTGAGGGGCGCGGGGCGTGCGGCGGCCGTCCCGGCCGGTCTCGTAGGCTCGTGCGCATGCCCGTACCTGACTTCCTCCTCGCGCTGCGCGACCACGTCGGCCACGGTCTCCTCCCGCTCGTGGGGGTCACGGGGGTGGTGATCGGCGAGAACGGCGACATCCTCCTGCACAGGCGCGCCGACGACGGCCGCTGGGCCGCGCCCGGCGGCATCCTCGAACCCGGGGAGCAGCCCGCCCGCGCGGTCGTGCGCGAGGTGTGGGAGGAGACAGGCCTGGAGGTCGAGGTCGAGAGGCTGGCCAGCGTGGTCGGCCAGGAGCCCCACACCTACCCCAACGGGGACCGGGTCCAGTTCCTCGACCTGGCCTTCCGCTGCCGCGTCGTCGGCGGCGCCCCCGACGCCGGTGGGGACGAGACCCTGGAGGTCCGGTGGTTCCCGCCGGACGCGCTGCCGGACATGTCGCAGCGCGTCCTCGACCGCATCGCGAACGCCCGCGCCGACGACCCCGCCCCGTACTTCGTCGTGTAGGGACTCCGGTCCCGGGCCCCCGCGCGCCCGGGCGCCGCGACACGCCGGAGGCGGGTCCACCGCCCCGGGCGGCCCGCGCCCCTAGGGTGTTCCGGGTCCGACACCGCCCGGCTGGGCGACCGTTTCGAGAGGCTTGACTTTCTCGAACAAGAGTTCGATAGGCTGCCCGCGTGAGTCTCCTGAACGAACACATCGACGTACGTTCCACCCGGGGCGGCACCCCCGCCCGGTTCACCTGGCGCGGTCGCACCTTCCGGGTGCGCAGGATCATCGGGGACTGGCCCGCCCGCCCCGAAGTGCCCGGAACACCCGCCACCCAGGTCCACCTGCTCCGCGTCTCGGCCGAGTCCGAGGCGGGGGAGCCCAGCATCATCGACATCACCCGCGACGTCGCGTCCGACCGCTGGACCATGCGCCGCCAGTGGAGCTAGGTGTACTGACCACGGAGGTTGGTAACACCCACCCCGCCTGACACATGACGAGAGGGCCTCCGGTGTCGGTGTGGACCGCGACGTCCGCACCGGCGTACCGGAAGGCCCCCGGTGCCCCACACCGCCTGTGGCGGCGCCCGTCCCACACCCGCCGGACGCCCGGCGTCGGCCCGATGCGCGCTCCTGGGCGGACGGCCGTCCCGACGGTCAGAGGAAGACGCGTCCGCGCCGGGTGCGGTCGCGGAGCGCCGCCATCCGCCGCGTGTTGCTGGGGCGGCGGATCAGCAGGTGGTACAGCAGCAGGGAGCAGCCCCGGTCGGTGCGGGCCCGGTCCGCCATCTCCCCCATGTTCACCCGGGTGTAGAGGCGGGCTCCCCCGGCGAGGAGCCTGACGGCGTGCGCCCCCTCGGGGAAGCGGGAGTAGGCGTGGTCGTCGGCGGTGTACTCCATCGCGCGGGACAGCGCCGAACCGAGCCCCGGGACGAGGTCCCCGCCGATCGTCGCCATCCGCCGCCAGAAACCGGTGTGGCCGGCGGCCACGTGGCCGAGCTGGTGGGCGACCAGGAACGCCAGGGCCTCCGGGTCGCGCAGCCCTCCACCGCCGTCGAACAGCGCGTCCGACAGCACGAGGTAGCGGCGCCGCCCGTGGCCGGAGGCGTCCGTCCCGCAGGGCCCGCCGCCGATCCGGACATACGCCTCGGGGGGTCTCGGCAGACCCATGTCGGCGGCCAGGGACACCACCGTCCGGTACGCCTCGGGGAACTGCGTCGGCGAGATCTTCACCGACTCCGCGCGGCGCCGGGCGTACAGCAGCCCCCGCGCCGCCCAGCACACCACGGGTACCGCCGCCAGTGCGCAGACCACGCACTCCCACGACCCGGTCGCCGCCCACACGGTGCGGGCGAGCACCGCGGCCATCACGAGGGTCACGGCCGCGCACGCCGCCAGCAGCGGTCCCTCCCACGGGTGCGCGGGCGTCGGCACGAGTTCCTCGTCCGCGTCGCACGGGACCAGGTCGGCGGAGCGGCCGGCCACCGGCGGGAGCCGCGCCCCCGCCCCGGAGGGCGCGGTGGGGCCGGGTGCGCCGCGGACCGGCCAGGCGGTGGCGCGGCCCTCCGGGCACGTCGGGTGGAACATCCTGCCTCCCCTCGGGTCACGGTCAGTGAGACAGCAGGGTCGACTACTCGCTGTGTTCAAATATTACTTTCCGCTTCCCCGGGGATGGGGTTCGTGCGCTACGGCGTGTCCGGAAGAGGCGGGTCGGTACTGGTTGCCCGGGCGTCACGTCCGGGCCCCGCCCGGGACGCGCGCCTGCCGCGGGCCCCGTCCCCGCGCGGACCCGCCCGCCGGGCGGGACCGGCCCCCTCCACGGGCCCGCCCCCGTCCGCGCCGCCGGGGACCGGAGGGTACGCGCGGCCGGTCCCGCCGGCCGGGCTCCGCCCCCGCGCCTCGCGTCCGGTGTGCGCCAGGACCGCCCCGACTACTGCTGCTCGTAGCGGCGCAGCTCCTCCGCCAGCGCGTCCAGGAACCGGTCCACCTGAGCCGGGTCGTACCCCGGACGCGCCCGGGTGGTGGCGAACTGGACCCGCTCCACCTCCGCCGCCGTGAGGGTCGCGCGGTCCGGGAGCCCCTGCTGGAGCGCGTCGAGCGTGAACTCGGCGCGGTCCAGGAAGTCGTCGACCTCCTGCTCGTTGTAGCCCGTGGTCAACCGGGTGGTGGCGAACTGCTGCTCACGGATGTCCTCCGGCGTCATCCCGAACCTGTGCGGCGGCCCCGCGGGGCCGGTCCGGCCGGGAGGCGTGTGGCGCCGGCCCTCCGGCGGGTCCTGCCGTTCGGCCGCACCGGCCCGGGAGGCCCCCGGCCGGGGCGGCAGCGGAGGGGTGGTCCGGTCGCCGAACCGGCCGAGGCCGCGTCCGGCGAGGTCGGCGACCACGACGTCGAGGAAGTCGTCGACCTCGTCCTCGCGGTACCCCGGGCTCAGCCTCGTGGTGCGGAACCGTGAGTTGCGCACCTCGTCGGCCGTGATGAGCGGGCCCGTGCGCGGCCCGCCCTCCAGGGCGACGAGAGTCGCCTCGATCCGGTCGAGGAGCGCGTCGACGTCCTCCTCGTTGTAGCCCGGGCGCAGACGCACCGTGTGGAACTTCTTTTCGCGGATGTCCGCCGGTGTCAGAGGCATGGTCCCCATTGTGCAGTTCAGGAGGTTCTCGTGGCGGTCATCCCCGGCCCGCGCGTGATTCCGCGTCCGAGGGCGGATTCGACGAGACTGGCGAGGACCTCCCGTACCCGTCCGCGGCCGTACCCGCACAGGGCCGGGGCCGGTCCTCGGCGCCGATCGGCGCCGGCCGCCGGTCCCCGGGCGGGCCGGGGAAGGGGGCGCCCGCGTGGGGCGCGGCCACCGCGAAGGACGCCCGGCCGAGGACGTCCTCGGCCCGGGCGCGGTGGAAGCCGCGCAGGACCGCGCCGGGGGCCGGGGCCTCCGGCAGGCCCTGCGCGGGGCGGGGGGAGGTCATGCACGCATTATGCCGAGGCGGGGCGGCCCCCGCCATACGAACGGGCGGTCTTGGCCGGGTGCGGACGTTCCGGCCGGTCCTCAGCTCCGCATGAGGTAGGCGGCCATCCCCTGGGCGATGGAGTCCGCGGCGCGCTCGCGCCACGCGGGGTCGGACAGGAGTTCGGCGTCCTCGGGGTTGCGCATGTTGCCCGCCTCCAGGAACACCTTGGGCACCGTGGACATGTTCAGCCCGCCCAGGTCGGTGCGCTCGTCCAGGCCCTCGTCGGCGAGGTAGTCGGCGTAGGGGATGTCGCTCCCCTCCAGGTACGCGCGGCGGACGTCCTCGGCGAGCAGCCGGGAGGGCTCCACGATCTCCTCGGTGAAGCCGTCCACCTCGCCGGGCATGATCACGTGGAACCCGCGACCGGACTCGGGCCCGCCGTCGGCGTGGATGGACAGGGCCGCGTCGGCCTCCGCCTCGTTGCCGATCCCGGCGCGCTCGTCGATGCACGGACCGACGCCCTCGTCGTCCTCCCGGGTGAGGAGGACGGTGGCGCCGTCGGCCTCCAGACGCTCCTTGACCAGGAGGGAGAGCTCCCAGTTGAACTCGTGCTCCGGGTAGCCGTCCCCGGTCTCGGCGCCGACGGTGTCGCAGGCCTTCTCCGCGGGGCCGGCGGGGACGAGCGCGTTGATCTCGCTCGGCGCGGAGGCGTTGCCGCCGTTGTGGCCCGGGTCGATGACGACGACGCGTGTGCCGAGGGGGCCCTCGCCGACGGGGCCGTCGTCGGGCGCGTCGTCCCCGGGTGCGGCGTCGCGGTCGCCGTCGGGGGCGTCGCCGCCGTCCTGCGGCCCGGGGAGGGGAGGCGCCGCCGTGGGGTCGCCGCCGGAGGCCCCTCCGGGCGAGGCCGAGCAGGCGGCGGTGAGGAGGAGGGCGAGGGACGCCAGAGACAGGGCGCGGGTGGCGCGGCTCCGGGGCCCTGGCGGTGCGGAGACGGGCATGCCCACAACCTAGTCGCTCGCGGTACCCGGGGCATACCGACTCATATCCCGACGAAAGGTGTTCGGCAGGGGAGAGGGGCCCGACAAAAGGGGATGTGTCGCCCGTCGCCGCGGAGGCGCCCGGGGGTGTGCCGCGCCTCGCGGAACGCCCTTCACGGGGTGCGCCTTTTCTTGTAGGACGCCCGTTCCCGGGCGAGGTTTACACCGTTCGGGAAAAAACCCTGAAGAGAATGAATCCATTGCTCAGAGTGACGCCCTTCTTCATCGTGATCTGTTCGTGATGGGATCTCGGCTGATTCTCCTGTTTCGTCCGATGTAAGGTTCGAGTGAGGAAACGGGAAGTCATTCCGACTCGGTTCCGCCGACCCACCGTTCTGTGGCCGCGACCGCGTTTTCCCCGTTTCCGCAGGCAGAGGGCTTCTGTGTGCCCACTGCCATCCCCCATCCGACCCTGGTTCGTGTTCCGCGCCCCCGAAATCCCGCTGTCGGCGGTTGTGCGCGCATCCAGGCCGGTCCGAGAAGTCTCGGACTGTGGTGATCCGAATGAGGATTGACTTGAAGAACACTCGCGTGACCGCGCGCCGCATTCTCCAGGGCGGCGCCGCTTTCGCGGCGCTCGGCGCGCTCGGCGTCGCCACGGCCCTCCCCGCCGCCGCCGACACCCAGACCGTGGGCTGGGCCCACGCCAACGTCGCCGACGGGTACGGCATCGCGGAGACCTACATCACCCCGCAGGGCGAGTCGAACAGCGACTCCAGCGGCTTCTCCGGCGCCCTCGACGAGTACTTCAGCATCGAGGCCTCCACCTCGGCCTCGGTCGACGGCAACGGCGCCACCGCCACCACCACGGTGGCGAGCGCCACCATCCGGCTCACCGCCTCCGACGTCGAGGAGATCATCGCGGGGGCGGAGGACGAGGAGGCCGACGACGAGGAGTCGGACGCGGACGACGACCCCACCGCCACCCCCTCGGAGGAGCCCGGGGACGACGAGTCCACCGCTCCGGGTGAGGGCGAGGGCGACGGGGACGCGGGGACACCTCCGGCCGAGCCCACGGACCCGCCCGCGGAAACCCCCGAGGCCCCTGAAGTCCCTGAGGTCCCTGAGACCCCCGCCGCCGACGGCGGCGAGGTGTCCGGCGAGGAGGCCGCGGCCCCGCTCGTCGAGCTGGACGCCGACGACATCGAGCTCTCCTCCGCGGACGACGAGATCGTCCTGTCCGCCACGATCTCCGGCGCGAGCGTCACCACGACCCAGGCGTGGGACGGCTCCGTCTCCCACTCGGTCGTCCCGGGCGCCGTCTCCTACGAGGTGAACGAGCTCGACGCCGTGGTCGGCGACCCGTACCAGGACCAGGGCACCTACACCTCGGACGACGCGGGCTTCGACTGGGACGACGCCTACACCGCGCTGCTCGTGGACATCAGCGTCCCCGGTCAGCCCGAGGTCGGTACCTACGCCCTGGGCGTCACCTACGCCAGCGTCGGCGTGACGGCCGACGACGCGGGCAACGGCGGCGGCGACGGTGACGGCGGCAGCGGTGACGGTGGCGGTGACGACAAGAACCCGCCGTCCCGCGACGCAGAGGACCAGCCGAAGCCGAAGCCGGAGCCGAAGCCGACCGAGGCCCTGGCCACGACCGGCAGCCCCCTCGCCGGGCTGATCGCGGCCGGCGCCGCGATCGCCGCCGGCGGCGGCGCGGCCGCGTACTTCGCGCGCCGCAGGAAGAGCGCTGCCGACTCCGCCGCCGAGAGCAGCGAGGGCTAGCCGTAGCGGCGGTCGGCACCGGACCGACCGGGCCC
>NZ_JBSHDN010000245.1:0-8332 GCF_053616335.1 Nocardiopsis sp. NPDC055824 | reverse complement strand
GCCGTCCCCTTCCCTCCAGAAGCTCCGAGGAGAGCCATGGCCGAGAGCGGCGTCGTCGTCGTCGACAAGCCCGCCGACTGGACCTCGCACGACGTGGTCGCCAAGACGCGCGGGCTGGCACGCACGCGCCGGGTCGGCCACGCGGGCACCCTCGACCCGATGGCCACGGGGGTCCTCGTGCTGGGGATCGAGAAGGGCACCAAGCTCCTCGGCCACCTGACGCTGACCGAGAAGGAGTACGCGGCGACCATCCGGCTGGGGCTGGTGACCAACACCGACGACGCGGAGGGGGAGCCCGGTGCGCGGGTCGACGCCTCGGAGGTCGGGGACGAGGCCGTGCACGCGGCGGTCGCCCGGCTGACCGGTGAGATCCAGCAGGTCCCGCCGCAGGTCAGCGCGATCAAGGTGGACGGCAAGCGCGCCTACAAGTCGGCGCGTGAGGGCAAGGAGGTCGTGCTCCGGCCCCGCACGGTCACCGTGGCTCGGTTCGAGGTCACCGCCGTCCGCAGGGTGGAGGACGCCGACGGCGTCTTCGTGGACGTGGACGCCTCCGTCACGTGCTCCAGCGGCACCTACATCCGCGCACTCGCCCGGGACATGGGCGAGGACCTGGGCGTGGGAGGCCACCTGACCGCGCTGCGCCGTACGCGGGTGGGGCCCTACGACCTGTCGCAGGCCCGCACGCTCGACCAGCTGGCCGCGGAGTTCACGCAGGTGCCGCTGGCCCGCGCGGTCGCGGTGGCCTTCCCGGTGCGCATGCTCACCGACGACGAGACCCGCCTGGTCCGGAACGGGAACCGGATCGGGCCGAGCTCGCTCGGCCCCGGGCCGGTCGGCATGTTCGCCCCCGACGGCCGGGTGATCGCGCTGGGGGAGAACCGCAGGGACCACATGAAGCCCCTGGTGGTGTTCGAGCCGGCCTGACCCTCCGGGCGCCTCAGGACACGCCGAGGAAGTCCGCGAGGGCGGCGGTCAGCTCCGCCGGGCGCTCGACGGACGGAAGGTGTCCGGTCTCCGGCATCTCCAGCAGGCGTGCCCCGGGGACCCCCTCGGCGTACAGGTCGGCCACCTCCCGGACGGGGCCGGGCTCCGACAGGCCCTTCACCACGAGCGCGGGCGCGGCGATCTCGCCGAGCCGCTCCTTGGACGGCCTGCCGGGCCAACGGGTGGTGAGGGCGGGCCCGGACCACCGGCGGGCGAACAGCTCCCGCAGCATCAGGAGGACCGTGTCCCACGCCTCGGGCGGCATGTCCTCGGGGTCCCGTCCGGGGCCCAGCACCATGAAGCGGGCCTGGGCCTGCGCCATCGCGGCGACGTCCGCGGGGTCGGGCTCCGCGCGTCCGGCGGCGTACACCTCCAGGCGCTCGTGGGGGACGGCGGCCAGGACCATCTTCCGCGACTCGCGGACGAACACCTCGGGCCACTCGTGCCCCGACAGGCCCGGACACACCAGGGCCAGGGACTCGACCCGGTCGGGCGCGGCCAGCGCGGCGTCCGCGCAGCAGGCGCCGCCGTAGGAGGCGCCCACGAGGGTCGCGCGCCCGATGCCGAGCCCGTCCATGAGGGCGAGCAGGTCCTCGTGGTGGGTGACGGGCCCCTCGTGGTCGGCCGAACCGCCGTGGCCCCGCCAGTCGTACCGGACCACCCGGTGGGTTCGCGAGAAGGCGGCGAACTGGTGGTCCCACATGCGCCGGTCACCGACCCCGGCGTGCACGAACACGATCGCCGGCCCGGAGCCGGCCTCGTCGTACGCGAGCCGGGTGTCTCCCGTGTCGATCATCGCCATCCGGGCACGTTAGCGGTGGCGAAGGCGTGTGCCAACCCCGCTCTGCCGACGGCGGGGCGGCGCACCGCGCGGACGCGCCGCGCACGGGCCCTCACGTCCGCCGCAGCCCCGCTTCCTCCAGTTCCCCGCGCACCACCCGGTGCATCGGCTGGGACAGCAGGAAGGCACGAAAGAGGGAATTCTGGCGTGAATCATGTACAGCTCATGGCCTGTTGGCTAGCATTGACGCCATGACGACGATGCCGCTGGCGGAAGCCAGGAACCACCTGTCCAAGATCGTCGACGAGGTCGAGAGAACCCACGACGCCGTCACCATCACCCGCAACGGCAGGCCCAGCGTCGTGGTGATCTCCGTGGACGACTACGAGTCGATGACGGAGACCTTCGCCCTCCTGGACAGCCCCGAGGAGCAGCGGAGGCTGAAGGAGGCCGAGGAGTCCCTGGAGGCCGGGGACGTGACGACGGCGGCGGAGATGGCTGACCTGATGCGCGAGAGGGTCCGTCGGGAGGACAACGGGTGAGCGATCGCTACGCCCTCGTGCTCGCGCGACCGGCGCGACGGGCGCTCACCGACGAACTCCCCCTCAAGATCGCCTCGGCGGTCTGGGAGCTGATCGACGGTGACCTCGGAACGAAACCCCGCGCCGTGGGAAAACCCCTGAACGCCCCCTTCACCGGGCAATGGGTGGCCAGGCGCTCCTCCTACCGCGTGCGGTACCGGATCGACGAGGCCGCGCGCCGGGTCACCGTGCTCGACATCCAGGGCAGGGCCGACGCGTACCACTACTCGGGCGGTCGCTGAGAAGGGCGGCGCCTCCGCGGCGGGGACGTGTGCCGGGCCACACCCCCGGTCTGTCGGTGCCGGTGCGCCCGGCGTGGCACCCTTGGTTCCGGAAAGCCCCGCGGCCCCCGGCGGCGGGGCCCGGCGCGGAGCCATGAGGAACGACGAGCAGGGGAGCCGGACGTGCGGCGATGGGACGGGCTGGAGGGCATCCCCTCCGGGCAGGGGCGCTCCGTGGTGGCGGTCGGCGTGTTCGACGGGGTGCACCGGGGCCACCGGGCCATCCTGGAGGCCGCCGTCGGTCGCGGCCGCGAGCTCGGGCTCCCGGTCGTCGTGGTCACCTTCGACCCGCACCCCCGGGCCGTGCTGACGGGGACCGCCCCGCCGGTGCTGACCCCGCTGGAGCGGAGGGTGGAGCTGCTCGGGGAGTACGGCGCCGACGCCGTGTGCGTCCTGGGGTTCACCAAGGACCTGTCCTCGCTCGCCCCCGAGGAGTTCGTGCGCCGGGTGCTGGTCGACCGGCTGCACGCCGCGGCCGTGGTCGTGGGGGAGGACTTCCGGTTCGGGCACCGCGCCGCGGGCGACGTCGCCGCGCTGGCCGCGCTCGGGGCCGGGTTCGGCTTCACCGCGTACGGGGTCGCCCTCGTCGCGGACGGCGAGGCGATCACCTCGACGCGGGTGCGCGCACTGCTCGCCGAGGGGGCCGTGGCCGAGGCGGCCGGGCTGCTCGGCCGCCCGCACCGGGTCGAGGGGGAGATCGTCCACGGGGCGGCGCGCGGACGCGAGCTGCTGGGGTTCCCCACCGCCAACATGGACCTGCTGCCCGGCACGGCGGTCCCCGGGGACGGTGTCTACGCGGGCTGGCTGAGCCGTGTCACGCCGGTGGCCGGCCACGAGACGCGCTGGCCGGCCGCGATCTCCGTGGGCACCAACCCCACGTTCGACGGCGCGGAGCGGACCGTGGAGTCCTACGCCCTGGACCGCGACGACCTGGAGCTGTACGGGGTCCGGATGACCGTGGACTTCACCGCGCGCATCCGCGGCCAGGAGCGCTTCGACAGCATCGAGGAGCTCATCGTGGCCATGCGCCGGGACGTGGACCGTTGCCGCGAGGTCCTCGGCGCGGCCTGACCGGGGCGCGGGGAGACGGGGCGCACCCGCGGGTCAGCCCCGTCACCTCGTGCTCTGCGGTAGGGTGGGTTCGTCCACGTGTGCCTCGCGGACGGTCACGATCCGGTGAACCGACCCGTGGGGAGCGCGGTGCGCCCACGCCGTCGGCGGAGGGCCGCGCGCACCACACGCGACGGTGACTGTTCGCACGCGCGGTCACCGCGTCTGATCCCCGTCACGTATCGGGATCCGCCCTGCGTGCCGACTTTCCAGCGAAGGAGCGACGTGTCGATCGACACCGCCACCAAAGAGAAGATCATCGCCGAGTACGCCACCACCGAGGGTGACACCGGTTCCCCCGAGGTCCAGGTCGCGCTGCTCACGCACCGCATCACCGAGCTGACCGAGCACCTCAAGGACCACAAGCACGACCACCACAGCCGTCGTGGCCTGCTCCTGATGGTCGGTCGTCGCCGCCGCCTCCTCAAGTACATCGCCAAGCAGGACATCACCCGCTACCGCTCGCTGATCGAGCGTCTGGGCCTGCGCCGCTAGGTGTGAACGGCGGGAGTGGCTTCGGCCGCTCCCGCTTTGTTAGTAAGGTGTGACGCGACGGCGGTCACAGACCGCCGCCCGCCTAATTTCACAGAGATCACCCGCGCCCCTCCCTCGGCACCAGAGTCGAGGCCGGTCCTCGGTAGTGGTCCCCGGACAGCGCCTCCCAGGCGTGCCGTGGGCTTCGATCGATGACCGGCCGTCATCAACTCCGGGGCACGGACGCGGGAAACGAACAACGAAGCGCCCGGGGCACGCCCGTGCCCGGCGCGACGAACGCGAACACGTGTAGTAGTAGGAGGTCGCCCATGGAGGGCGTTTACTCGGCCGAGGCCGTCATCGACAACGGCAAGTTCGGCTCCCGTACCATCCGCTTCGAGACCGGTCGCCTGGCCCGCCAGGCCGCCGGATCGGCGACGGTCTACCTGGACGACGAGACCGTCGTCCTGTCGGCCACCACCGCCTCGAAGCGTCCCAAGGAGAACCTCGACTTCTTCCCCCTGACGGTGGACGTCGAGGAGCGCATGTACGCCGCGGGCCGCATCCCCGGCTCGTTCTTCCGGCGCGAGGGACGTCCCTCCGAGGACGCCATCCTCACCTGCCGCCTGATCGACCGGCCGCTGCGCCCGTCGTTCCGCAAGGGCCTGCGCAACGAGATCCAGATCGTCGAGACGATCCTGGCCCTGCACCCCGAGCACCTGTACGACGTCGTCGCCATCAACGCGGCCTCGATGTCCACGCAGATCTCCGGCATCCCCTTCTCGGGCCCGATCGGCGGCGTGCGCGTCGCCCTGATCGACGGCCAGTGGGTGGGCTTCCCGACCCACGCCGAGCTGGAGGGCGCCACCTTCGACATGGTGGTCGCCGGTCGCGTCCTGGAGGACGGCGACGTGGCGATCATGATGGTGGAGGCCGAGTCCACCACCCGGACGCTGAAGCTGGTCGCCGAGGGCGCCGTCGGCCCCAACGAGCAGTCCGTCTCCGAGGGCCTCGAGGCCGCCAAGCCCTTCATCAAGGTGCTGTGCAAGGCCCAGCAGGCCGTCGCCGACCAGGCGAGCCGCGAGGTCACCGAGTTCCCGATCTTCCTCGACTACGAGGACGACGCGTACGCGGCCGTCGAGGCCGCCGTCCGCGACGAGCTCTCCAAGGCGCTCACCATCGCGGACAAGCAGGACCGCGAGGCCGAGCTGGACCGCGTCAAGGCCATCGCCGGCGAGAAGCTGGCGGAGGACTTCGAGGGTCGCGAGAAGGAGGTCGGCGCCGCCTTCCGCTCGCTCAGCAAGCAGGTCATGCGCGAGCGCGTCCTGCGCGAGAAGGTCCGCATCGACGGCCGCGGCCCCAAGGACATCCGCGGGCTGAGCGCCGAGGTCGGCGTCCTCCCGCGGGTGCACGGCTCCGCCCTCTTCGAGCGCGGCGAGACCCAGATCCTGGGTGTCACCACGCTCAACATGCTGCGCATGGAGCAGATGGTTGACACGCTCAACCCGGACAAGACCAAGCGCTACATGCACAACTACAACTTCCCGCCCTACTCCACCGGTGAGACCGGCCGGGTGGGCTCGCCCAAGCGGCGCGAGATCGGGCACGGCGCCCTCGCCGAGCGCGCCCTGCTCCCGGTGCTGCCGGCGCGCGAGGAGTTTCCCTACGCCATCCGCCAGGTGTCCGAGGCCCTCGGGTCCAACGGCTCCACCTCGATGGGCTCGGTCTGCGCGTCCACCATGTCCCTGATGGCGGCCGGCGTGCCCCTCAAGGAGATGGTGTCGGGCATCGCCATGGGACTGATCAGCGAGGGCGACGAGTACGTCACCCTCACCGACATCCTGGGCGCCGAGGACGCCATGGGCGACATGGACTTCAAGGTCGCCGGCACCCGTGACCTCATCACGGCCCTGCAGCTGGACACCAAGCTCGACGGCATCCCCGCCGAGCAGCTGGCGCTCGCGCTCCAGCAGGCCCGCGGCGCCCGCCTGGCCATCCTCGACGTGATGCAGGAGGCGATCGAGCGTCCGGCCGAGATGAGCCCGAACGCTCCGCGCATCCTCACCGTCAAGGTCCCGGTGGACAAGATCGGAGAGGTCATCGGCCCGAAGGGCAAGATGATCAACTCGATCCAGGACGACACCGGCGCCGAGATCACGATCGAGGACGACGGCACCATCTACATCGGTGCCACCGACGGCCCGTCCGCCGAGGCCGCCCGGGACACGATCAACCAGATCGCGAACCCGACGATGCCCGAGGTGGGCGACCGGTACCTGGGTACCGTCGTCAAGACCACGACGTTCGGCGCGTTCGTGTCGCTGCTGCCCGGCAAGGACGGCCTGCTGCACATCTCGCAGATCCGCAAGCTGCACGGCGGCAAGCGGATCGAGAACCTCGACGACGTCATGGGCATCGGCGAGAAGATCCAGGTCGAGATCCGCGAGATCGACGACCGCGGCAAGCTCTCGCTCGTCCCGGTCGAGGTCGTCGAGGCCGAGGCCGCCTCCGCCGCCCCGGCGGTCGAGGCCGAGGTCGAGGCCGACACGGCCCCCGAGGGCGAGGACAACGGTGGTGACAAGGACGGGGACGCCCCCCGTCGCCGTCGCCGCCGCAGCTCGGGCGGGCGTTCCGAGAACACCTGATCCTGACTGACGCGTGTCGGGGGCGGTCGCACCACGGGTGCGGCCGCCCCCGGCGCGTATCCTCGGCTGGGCCCCCGGCGGCCCGGCCGCCGATGTTCCGACGCGAAGAAGAAGGATTCATGAGCTCTGTCCCCATCGCCGCCGAGCAGGATCCGGGCACGACCGTGACGCTGCTGGAGCCCGACGGCGGTTCCGGCCTGGTGCGCCGCACGGTCCTGCCCGGCGGCCTGCGCGTGGTCACCGAGAACATCCCGGGTGGCCGGTCCGCGGCGTTCGGGATCTCGGCCACCACCGGCTCCCGCGACGAGGACTCCGCGCACGCGGGGTCGGCGCACTTCCTGGAGCACCTGCTGTTCAAGGGGACGCGGACCCGGTCGGCGCTGGAGATCTCCGCGCTGCTGGACGGTGTGGGCGCCGACCACAACGCCTACACCACGAAGGAGCACACCTGCTACTACGCCAAGGTGCTGGACCGCGACCTTCCGCTGGCCATCGACGTCGTCGGTGACATGGTCGCGAACTCGGTGCTGGACGAGGGGGAGGTGGAGACGGAGCGGGGCGTGATCCTGGAGGAGATCGCCATGTACGAGGACGAGCCCGCCGACCTGGTGGACGACGTCTTCGCGGCGCACTTCTACGGGGACACCCCGCTGGGCCGCCCGATCCTGGGCACCACCGACACCATCCGCGCCCTGCCCCGGGACCGGATCGCCGAGCAGTACCGGGACGTGTACGTGCCCGGGGAGCTGATCGTGACGGCGGCCGGGAGCCTGGACCACGACCAGGTGGTGGAGCAGGTCCGGGCGATGTTCGCCGACCAGCTGGCCGCGGCGGGCGACGCCCGCCCCGCCCGCCCGCGTGCGGGGGCCGGTCCGGTCGCCACGAACGGCGGCACCGTGGTGCAGCCGCGCGACACCGAGCAGGCGCACATCATCCTGGGTTCGGAGGGCATCACCCGGACCGACCCGCGCTGGCACGCGCTGCGGCTGCTCAGCGCCGCCCTGGGCGGCGGCATGTCGTCCCGCCTGTTCCAGGAGGTGCGGGAGAAGCGCGGCCTGGCGTACTCGGTGCACGCGTACCAGACCGGCTACGCCGACACCGGCATGTTCCAGATCTACGCGGGCTGCCTGCCGGAGAAGGCCGACGAGGTCATCGGCGTGTGCCGCGACGAGCTGGAGAAGGTGGCGGCCTCGGGGATCACCGCCGAGGAGCTGACCCGGGCCAAGGGCCAGATCCAGGGCTCCCTGGTCCTCGGCAGCGAGGGCACCAACGCGCGGATGGGGCGGCTGCTCTCGCACGAGCTCAACAAGCCGCGCCACTACTCGATCGACGAGGACCTGGCGCTGTTCGACGCGGTGTCCGGCACGGACGTGGCCGAGGTGGCGGCCGAGCTGCTGTCGCGGCCGCGGGCCCTCGCCGTGATCGGCCCGTACGAGGCGGACCGGGTCTTCTAGGGAGCGCCCCGTCCCCCGCCCC
>NZ_JBSHDN010000244.1:0-8569 GCF_053616335.1 Nocardiopsis sp. NPDC055824 | reverse complement strand
GCCCCCGGGAGGGGACGGCCGCCGCACGCGGAGCCGGAGGCGCCGGGCGGCGCTACTCGCCCTTCCACACGGGGGCGCGCTTCTCGGCGAACGCCGCCGCCCCCTCCATCGCGTCCCGGCTGGCGAACACGGGGCCCGCCAGCTCGTTCTGCCTCTCCCACATCTCGGCGGAGGACCAGTCGTCCGAGGAGGCGATGATCTCCTTGGACACCCTCACCGCCAGCGGGCCGTTGGGGGTGATCCGCGCCGCCAGGGCGCGGGCCCCCTCCAGTGCCCCGCCGCTCACGGTGACCTGGTTGACCAGGCCCAGCTCGGCCAGCCGGGGGGCGCCGACGAAGTCGCCGGTGAGGGCGAACTCCATGGCGATGTTGCGCGGGATCCGGTGGTGCAGGCGCAGCAGCCCGCCCGCACCGGCGACCAGGCCGCGCTTGGCCTCGGGGATCCCGAACTGGGCGTCCTCGGCGGCCACGACCAGGTCGCAGGCGAGGACCGCCTCGAACCCGCCCGCGAGGGCGTAGCCCTCGACGGCGGCGATCAGCGGCTTGCTCGGACCGCGCTCGGCGAACCCGCCGAATCCGCGCCCCTCCACCAGGGGGACCTCGCCCTTCATGAAGGCCTTGAGGTCCATCCCCGCGCAGAAGGTGCCGCCCGCGCCGGTGATGATGCCGACGCTCAGGTCCTTGCGTGCGTCCAGGTCGTCGAGGGCTTCGGCGACCTGGGCGGCGACCGCGGCGTTGACCGCGTTCCTGGCCCCGGGCCGGTTGATGGTGATGACGGCGACGCCGTCCTCGGCCGTGTAGAGAACCTCGTCGGACACGGTGTCCCCCTACTTCGGCGGCATGCGGAGCGCGCCGTCGATGCGGACGACCTCTCCGTTGACGTAGCTGATCTCCAGCAGGGCGCGCGCCAGCTTCCCGAACTCCGCGGCGGTGCCGAGGCGCTTGGGGAAGGGGACCGGCGCGGCCAGACGGGCCTTGAACTCCTCCGAGGCGGGGCCCTCCCCGTAGATGGGGGTCTCCAGGATGCCGGGGGCGATCGTGTTGACCGTGATGCCGACCGCGGCGAGGTCGCGGGCCGCGGGGAGGGTCATGCCGATGACGCCGCCCTTGGAGGAGGAGTAGGCGATCTGGCCGATCTGGCCCTCGATGCCCGCGAGGGAGGCGGTGTTCACGATCGAGCCGCGCTCGCCGTCCTCGTTGAGCGGCTCGGTCTTGGCGATCTCGGCCGCGGACAGGCGCAGCACGTTGAAGGTGCCGATGAGGTTGACCTGGATGACCTTCTGGTAGCTGTCCAGGTCGTGGGGGGTTCCGTGGCGGTCGACGGTACGGGTCGCCCAGCCGATCCCGGCGCAGGAGACCGCGACGCGGAAGGGCCTGCCGGTGTCGACGGCGGCCTGGACCGCGGCCTTGACCTGGTCCTCCCGGGAGACGTCGGTGGAGACGAAGACCCCGCCGATCTCCTTGGCGACGGCCTCGCCGCGTTCGGCGTTGAGGTCGGCGACGACGACGGTGGCGCCCGCTGCCGCGAGCTCCTTGGCGGTGGCCTCGCCCAGGCCACTCGCGCCGCCCGAGACGAGGGCGGAGATTCCGTTCAGATCCATGGCCCGAACTCTACCGAGGATGTGACCCACGCACTAGAACCGGGTTCGGTTAATTGCGGACGACCTCTCCGGACCGGAGCCCGCACCGTCCCACCGGCCCCTTTCCCGCTCCGACGCACCTTGTCGTCACGGAGCGCTACCTTCCTGTCATGAGCAGAGCAACAGGATTACAGTGGGCTCAGGAATCGACCCCGGAGGAATCGATGACCGCCGAGCCGCTCCCCGCCTGGTTCATGCCGCCGCCCGGTGGATGGACCGCCGATCACATGGACAACCTTCCCCCGGGGGTGCCCCGGATGGAACTCATCGACGGAGCGCTCGTCCTGCTTTCCCCCCAGACCCGGTTCCACAGTCAGGTCATGCGTCGGCTCGCCAATGCCTTGGAGGACTCGGCTCCCCCGAACGTCGAGGTCCTGCAAGAGATGACGATGAAACTCGGTAAGTACCAGAGGCCGGAACCCGACGTACTCCTCTACCGGTTCGAGAAGGGCGACGAGGAGCACCTCGACCGGTACCGGGCCACCCACGTACCGCCCGAGAACGTTCTCGTCGCCATCGAGATCGTGTCCGACGAGTCCCGGGACCGGGACCGCACCACCAAACCCCTCAAGTACGCACAGGCGGGCATTCCCCACTTCTGGAGGGTCGAGCACGAGGAGAACGGCCCGGCGATCCACGTCTACGAGCTCGACGGGACGAAGGACCCCCGCTACGTGCCGGTCACCATCGCACGGGAACGGCTCAAGCTGGACGTGCCCTTCCCGATCGACATCGACGTGAAGGCGCTGGCCCCCCGCTGACGGCTCAGCCCCGGTACGGCCCCCTCAAGCGCCGCTGGCGGCGCCTCTGGTGCCACCGGGGCAGTCCCTCCCGGGCGAGGTCGGCGGCGCCGATCAGCCCCGCCTCGTTCCCGAGGGCCGCCGCCGCGACCCGTGCGGTCGGCCGGTAGCCCCGTCCGGTGAGGTTGCGCTCGAACGCCGCACGCGCCGGTGCCAGCAGCAGCTCCCCCGCCTCGGACACGCCGCCGCCGATGATGAACAGCTCCGGGTCGAACGCCGCGGCCAGATTGGCCAGGCCGGTCCCCAGCCACTCCCCCGCGTCCTCCATGAGCTCCACGCACGCCCGGTCGCCCTTGCGCGCCAGCTCGCTCACCAGCGGACCGGTGATGAGCCGGGCGTCGCCCCCGACCGCCTGGTGCAGGGCCCTGGCCACAGGGGACTCCGCCGCCACCAGCTCCCGGGCCTCCCGGGTCACCGCGTTGCCGCTGGCGTACTGCTCCCAGCACCCGCGGTTGCCGCACTCGCACCGGTGGCCGCCCGGCACCACCGTCATGTGTCCGAACTCACCGGCCAGCCCGTACCGGCCGCGGTGCAGCCGACCGTCCAGCACCACCGCCCCGCCGATTCCCGTGCCGAGGTTGACCACCACGACGTGGTCCACGCCCTGGCCGGAACCGGCGCACACCTCCGCCCACGCGGAGGCGTTCGCGTCGTTCTCCACCACCACCGGCAGGCCCAGCCGCAGCGACAGGGCGTCGCGCAGCGGCTCCTTGCGCCACGACAGGTGCGGGGCGAACAGCACGTTCGCGCGCCGTTCGTCCACGAAGCCGGCCGCGCCCACCCCCACCGCGCGCACGGGAAACTCCCGGCGCAGCTCCTCCACCGCGGACACGATCGTGTCCTCCACCACCGCGGGGCTCTTGCTCCGCTCAGGCGTCTCCGTGCGCAGGCGGGCGAGGATGCGCCCGCCCGGCGTCACCACGCCCGCCGCGACCTTCGTGCCGCCGATGTCCACCCCGATCGTCAGGGCGTGCCCGTACCGCGTGTCCGCCATCGTGACCACTTCACCGGTTCCAGGGACCCGCGCCGGAGTGGCGGGTCCGCCACACAGGGGAACGCGCACCCGGGCGGCGTCGTGCCCGGGTGCGCGTTCGAGGGGTCGGGGCCGCGCCCCGGCGGGCCTTCGCGGAGCGAAGGCCCCTGGAGCGCCCGGGCCGTGTCCCGCGGGTCGTTCCGGGCCCGCGGCGCGGGCGCCGGGCCCACCGGGAGCACCCGCGGACCACGTCCTAGCCCAGTGCGGAGCGGACCACCGCGGCCAGCCGCTCGGCCACCGCCGTCGCCTGCTCCTGCCCGGGAGCCTCCACCATCACCCTGACCTTGGGCTCGGTCCCGCTCGGACGGATCAGCACCCGGCCGGTCTCACCCAGCTCCGCCTCCGCGGCGCGTACGGCCGACCACAGCTCCTCGGAGTCCTTCACCCGGGACCTGTCCACGTCGGGGACGTTGATGAGCACCTGCGGCAGGCGCGTCATGACCTTGGCCAGCTCGGCCAGCCCCTGCCGGCGGTGGGCCATCGCCGCGAGGAGGTGCAGCCCGGTCAGCACGCCGTCGCCGGTCGTGGCGTGGTCCAGCAGGATCACGTGCCCGGACTGCTCGCCGCCCAGGCCGAAGCCGCCGCGCTTCATCTCCTCCAGCACGTAGCGGTCGCCCACCGCGGTCTCCACCACGGCGATGCCCTCCCGCTCCATCGCGAGCTTCAGCCCCAGGTTGGACATGACCGTCACCACGAGGGTGTCCTCGGCGAGCCTGCCCGCGTCCTTGGCCTCGGCGGCCAGGATGGCGAGGATCTGGTCGCCGTCGACCACGCGGCCGTCCGCGTCCACCGCCAGGCAGCGGTCGGCGTCGCCGTCGTTGGCGATGCCCGCGTCCGCGCCGTGCAGGAGCACGGCCTCCTGGAGCACCTCGAGGTGCGTGGAGCCGCAGCCCTCGTTGATGTTGTAGCCGTCCGGCCGGTCCCCGATGGTGACGACCTCGGCGCCCGCCCGGCGCAGGGCCTCGGGGGCGACCGCGGTGGAGGCGCCGTTGGCGCAGTCCACCACGACCTTGAGGCCCTTGAGGCTGTGCGGGACCGACGCGAGCACATGGGCGACGTAGCGCTCGGCCCCGTCGTCCGCCTCGCCGACCCGGCCGACCTGGTCGCCCACGGCGGGGGTCGAGGGCACGCCGAGCATGCCCTCGATCTCCTCCTCCAGGGCGTCCTCCAGCTTCTGGCCGCCCCGGGCGAAGAACTTGATGCCGTTGTCGGGGGCCGGGTTGTGGCTGGCGGAGAGCATCACGCCGAAGTCGGCGTCCAGCTCGCCGGTGAGGAAGGCCACGGCCGGCGTGGGGAGCACACCCACGCGGACCACGTCCACGCCGGTGCTCGCAAGGCCGGCGACCACGGCCGCCTCCAGGAATTCGCCGGAGGCGCGCGGGTCCCGGCCGACCACGGCCCTGGGTCTGCGCCCCGACCCGCTGTCCCGGGTCAGCACCCTCGCCGCGGCGATGGAGAGGTCCAGCGCCAGGGACGCGGTCAGGTCCCGACCGGCGACACCCCGTACACCATCTGTTCCGAACAGCCGAGCCACAGGCGACCAGCCCCTTTCGCAAACGGCGCCGCGTCCGGCGCCGGTGAAGTTCAGCGTGGCGCAAGCCACCGGAAAAACCAAAGACCCGCACGCCGCCCCCTGGAAACGGGAACGGCGTACGGGCCGAAGCTCAGCCGAGCAGGTGCCGGCGCATGAGCACTAACGCTTGGAGAACTGGGGAGCCTTGCGCGCCTTCTTGAGACCGGCCTTCTTCCGCTCCACCTCACGGGAGTCGCGGGTCAGGAAGCCGGCCTTCTTCAGGGTCGGGCGGTTGTTCTCCGGGTCCAGGGTCGCGAGCGCACGGGCGATGCCGTGGCGCAGCGCGCCGGCCTGGCCGCTGGTGCCGCCGCCGTCGAGACGGGCGAAGACGTCGTAGGCGCCGTCGAACCCGAGGGAGACGAACGGGTCCTTGATGGTCTGCTGGTGGACCTTGTCCGGGAAGTAGACCTCAAGGGGCTTGCCGTTGACCTTCCACTCGCCCGAACCGGGGGCGATGCGGACGCGGGCGACAGCCGACTTGCGGCGACCGGTACCGGCGCTGGGGCCGGAGGCGGTGGGGACGTAGGCGGCGACGGTCTCGTCGGACTCGCTGGTGTACTCGGAGGGGAACTCCTCCGGGTTGTCAGCGATCTCCTGCTCGACCTCTTCGATGCCGGTGGGCTCGACCACGGTTTTCCTCGTGCTCTCTGTAAAAGTCTGCGAACGCCTAGGCGGGCTGCTCGATCTTGGTGATGGCGAACGGAACCGGCTGCTGGGCCTGGTGCGGGTGCTCCGCGCCCGCGTACACCTTGAGCTTCTTGGCCATCTGGCGGCCGAGGGAGCCCTTGGGCAGCATGCCCTTGACGGCCTTCTCGATGGCGCGCTCGGGGTTGTTCTCCAGCAGGTCGACGTACGCCACGGAGCGCAGACCACCGGGGTAGCCGGAGTGCCGGTAGGCCTTCTTCTGCTCCAGCTTCTTACCGGTCAGGGCGACCTTGTCGGCGTTCACGACGATCACGAAGTCGCCGGTGTCGATATGGGGCGCGTAGTACGGCTTGTGCTTGCCCCGAAGGAGCGTGGCAACCTGGCTCGCCATACGCCCGAGCACGAGATCGGTAGCGTCGACAACGTGCCACTGACGCTGGACATCGCTTGGTTTGGGGCTGTATGTGCGCACGATCGTTTGCCTTCGCTTCTTCAGTCGGCTGCCCCATCCCGAAGGTGGGAAGGGGGACTCGTATACACACCCGCGGTTGCGGGGTGTTTGGCCGGGTGTCCCATGCCAATCACAGGACTCTCCGATGGTGAGTGCGCAGACGATGGTGCGTGGATCGGCACCCGAATACGGGAGTTCGGGGCCCACGGCAACTCAACGCACAACGACGGGATATCCTACCTGGCCACCATAGCGCAGGTCAAAGCCAGCGACAGTGCGGACCGGCAGGACCACGCTCGGCGGGAAGCGCCGGCACGGGGTCACATCCGTGACCTCTCCGCCTTTTATTATGCCTTGTGCCGAGAGTGCTTCGTCCTGCGACCGTCCGCGCGTTGGCTACGCTTGCACCGAAAGGCCGGTCTCCGCCCGGAACGACGGGCGCCGACACGCACCCCAGGAGACGCCCGTCACGGACGCCGACCCCCCGGGAGCCGGTGCTGACGCCAGAGGGCGCACCAGGCCGTGAGCCCGGTCGACCGCGGCCCGGTTCCCATCCCCAGAGCCTTCGGAGACTCCCATCAGTACCCATCCGAACCAGCCACAGTACGGACCCGACGGGCGACCCCTCGGACCGGAGGCCGGTGACGGCCAGGACCTGCTCGGATCAGCGGCCCCCCACGCCGAGGGCCAGCATCCCACACCGGGGCCGCAGCAGCCGCACTCCGCGCCCGCGGGCGGCCGGCCGCCCCTCCCCCCGCAGCCCTCCCCCCCGCACGCGCGGCCCGGCGGCCCGCAGACCCCTCCCCCGTACCCGCAGAGCGGGCCCCAGCAGGGGTTCCACGGCGGCCAGGGCGACCCCGCGGGCCGCGGCGGCCCGAGCGGCCCCCAGGAGCCGCCCTACCCCGGCGGCCCCGTCGCCGCGCCCACGGGCGGCCGGCCCCCGATGCGCCCCGGACAGCCGCCGTACGGCGCTCCCACCGGCGGACACGTGCCTCCGCACGGGGGCCCCGCCGGGGGCCAGGTCCCCCCGCACGGGGGCCCCACGGGCGGCGGTCCCGGCATGGGACATCTCACCCCGGGCGGTCCCCACCAGCCCCCCGGCCGGACGCTCCCCCCGGGCGCCCTCCCCCACGGCCAGGGCGCGCCGCCCCTCCCCCCGCACGTGCAGGGACGGCCCGGCCCGCCCCCCGGCGCCCCGGCGCCCGGACTGCCGCAGGCTCCCGGGCTGCCGCAGGCTCCCGGCACGCCCCAGGGGCCGCAGGATCCCCGAAGACAGCAGGGGCCCCAGCCGGACTTCCAGGTGACCGGGCAGCCGACGTACGGCGCCCCCACCGGCGGGCAGGTCCCCCCGCACGGGGGCCCCACGGGCGGCAGTCCGCGCCCGCTCCCCGGCGTGCCGTCCGGCGGCCAGGTCGGCGGCGCCCCCGCGCTGCCGCCGGGCGCGCTTCCGCCCGGCGCGGCCCCGAGCCCCCAGCAGGCCTTCCAGGCGCCGCCTCGCGGCCCGGGGGCCGGGGAGCCGGGTAGGGGCGACCCCGTGTTCCCCCCGGAGGCCATGGGGGCCACACAGAACATCCACGCCGTCCCCGCGGCGCCGGGCAGGCGCGACAACCGCCCCCTGTACCGGGACGAGGTCCCCGACGACGCCGGCGTCGACACGGCGCAGTTCGACGTCCGGGGGATCGACGACTACGAGGACTACGACGACTACGCGTCCGGTGACGACGGCTATGCGGACGCGCGCGCCGGAAAGCGCCGCCTCCTGATGATCGCCGGGTTCGCCGCGCTGCTGGTCGTCGCGGGCGGCGTGACGTTCCTCCTCGCCAGCGGCGGGGGCACGGAGTCCGGCGGGGCGAGCGCCTCCGCCGTCGCGGACGAGTCCGACGACCCGGGCGCGCTCGCGCCGGACGACCTCTTCCCCGAGACCCTGGACGTGGAGGGCGGCACGTTCACCCGTGTGGCCGTCGACGACATCGAGGACTGCTCCGCGGGCGCGCACGGCGACTACGGCCAGGTCCTCTCCGACAACGAGTGCCGCCAGCTGGTCCGCGCGTCCTACCTCAGCGAGGACGAGGCCCACGCGGTGACCATCGGGGTCGCGGCGTTGCCCTCGGACGAGGACGCCGCCGCCGCCATGGAGGCGCAGGACCTCGTGGGGGCGCAGTGGTTCGCCGGCCTCGCCGGCGAGGAGGGCACCCCCGCGGAGCGGCTCGGCCACGCGGGCGGGCACGGCAGCAGCGGCCAGTGGGGCCGCTACGTGCTCTTCGCCCTGGCCACCAACAGCGACGGCTCCGAGGAGGGCTCGGAGGAGAGCGAGTCCGCCACCGAGCTGCGCACCATCGGCGACGGCTTCCTCGACGAGGCGTTCGGCGCCCTCAGCGAGGACCGCGCCTGATCCGCCCGGGAACACGGGGAGGGGGCGCCCGGACCG
>NZ_JBSHDN010000243.1:0-8656 GCF_053616335.1 Nocardiopsis sp. NPDC055824 | reverse complement strand
GGGGGGGCCCCCCGGGGGGGGGGGGCGCCGCGCCGGGCGGGTCCGGGGGCGCGGTCAGCGCCGACGGGCGACCGCGTACCCGTACTGGTCGGGCCAGCGCGAGGCCCCGCCCAGCTCCTCGGCCGCGCGGTGGGCCCAGTAGGGCTCGCGCAGGAGCTGCCGCCCCAGGAACACGGCGTCGGCGCGGCCCGAGGCCACGATCTCCTCCGCCTGGGCGGGCTCCAGGATCAGGCCGACCGCCGCGGTGGGCAGGCCGGTCTCCTGGCGCACCCGTTCGGCGAAGGGGACCTGGTAGTCGGGCGCGGCGGGGATGGAGGCGTCGTGGACCATGCCGCCGGTGGAAACGTCGAGCAGGTCCACGCCCCTGGCCTGGAGCTCCTTGGCGAGCCGCACCGTGTCCTCGGCGGTCCAGCCCTCCCGGGCGTCGTCGGCGTTCTCCGAGAGCCAGTCCGTGGCGGAGGTGCGGAAGAGCACCGGCAGGTGCTCGGGCCAGACGGCGCGTACGGCGTCGACCACCTCCAGCGGGAACCGCATGCGGTTCTCCAGGCTGCCGCCGTAGGCGTCGGTGCGGTGGTTGGCCGCGGGGGAGAGGAAGGAGTTGAGGAGGTAGCCGTGGGCTCCGTGCACCTCCACGACCTGGAACCCCGCGGCGAGGGAGCGCTCGGCGGCCGCGGCGAAGTCGCGCACGAGCTGCCCGATCTCCTCGACGGTCAGCGCGGTCGGCGCCGGGTGGTCGTGGAAGGGCTCGGCGCTCGGGCCGACCGTGGCCCATCCGCCGTCGGCGGGGGCGACGGGGCGGCTGCCGAGCCAGGGCTTGTCGACCGAGGCCTTGCGCCCGGCGTGCGCGAGCTGGATGGCGGCGACGGCGCCGTGGGAGCGGACGGCCGAGACCACCCGGGCGAGGCCCGCCTCCTGCCGGGCGTTCCACAGGCCCAGGTCCCACGGGCTGATCCGCCCGTCCGGGCGCACGGCGGTGGCCTCGACCATGACCATGCCGAGACCGCCCGCGGCCCGGTCGGCCAGGTGCGCCAGGTGGAAGTCGGTCGGCACCCCGGTGGCGGGACCCTCGGCCTCTGCTGAGTACATGCACATCGGAGACATCCACGCGCGGTTGGGAATCTCCAGCGACCTCAGTACGAGGGGGGTGAACAACGTGCTCACGGTTGGTCCTTCCCGTGGTGCGGGGTGGGACCCCGGCGGCGCCGGGGTCGGGAGCGGTCACGGGTTGACCGCCAACTCATACGATAATCATCGTATTACGATGGTTGTCAAACTACGATGATTCTCGTACTTTGTGGGTGGTGTCTCAGTGAGGGAGGCGGTCCTGTGGCCGACACGGCAGGGACGAGAAGGCCGGGACGCCGGTTGGAGCACCCGCGCGCCGGGGAGATCCGGGTGGACGCGGTCCTGCACGCACTGGCCGACCCGGTGCGGCTGCGCATCGTGCGCGACCTGGCCGACGGCCACGAGGACATGGCCTGCATCGCCTTCGCGCTGCCGGTGAGCAAGTCCACGTCCACGCACCACTTCCGCGTGCTGCGCGAGGCCGGGATCATCCGCCAGTACTACGAGGGCACGTCGCGGATGAGCCGCCTGCGCACCGAGGACCTGGAGACGCGTATGCCGGGGCTGCTCGGCGCGGTGCTGAACGCCGCACTCCTCGCCGAGCGCGAGGACGCGGCCGCCGTGCCGGCGCCCTCCGACGGGGAGCGCTGAGGGCCCGCCGGGGAGCGGAGCGGTGACCGGAAGGCGTCGCCGCCCACCCCCTCCGCCGTGATCTTGTACCTATAGCGAGGTTGGGCGCCGAGAACGTCTATAAGTACAAGATCATCCTGGTCAGAGGCTCTCGCGTCCCACCGGAAACGGTTTCGGTCGGCCCCTCGGGAGGCCGAACCGCGCCCGTCGGGCCACCGCTGCCGAACTGCGTCCGCCGCCGGACCGCGCCCACGCGACCGCCGGGCGGCGCCGGAGCCGCGCCGAGGGCCCGCCCGGGAGCGGCGCGGCCCCGGGAACGCGGAAGGCCGTGCGGAACGGATCCTCCGCCCCGCACGGCCCCCGATACCCGGCGCGCCCCCGCGCTGCCGGGTACGCCTGCCCCGATCCGCCCTCCGGTACCGGTGCCCGGCCCAGCTCACCTCACCGGAGGACTCCGGCCCCCGCGGCGACCAGGCGGTCGGCCAGTTCGGTCAGCCGCACGCCCGCGACCCGGGGGAGCAGCACGCCCTCCAACCGGTCGACGCGCTCGCGCCAGGCCTCCGGGACGGCCCGCTCGCCGCCGACCGCCCCGCACAGGGCGCCGACCATCGCCGGCATGCTGTCGGCCTGCCGGGGCAGGAGCGCCGCGGCCTGGAGCCCCGCGGCGAGGTCCCCGCCCACGAGGCGGGTGATCGCGAACGCCGTCGGCAGCGTCTCGGGGGCCACGCCCCCGTGGCTGTAGCGCGCCCGCCCGAAGGCGTCCACCAGGTCCGGCACCGCCGTGAAGGCGTCCGCGGCGCCGTCGACCAGCGCGTCGGCGCGGTCCAGCCCCCGCCCGAGCCAGCTGTCCGCGGGCACGGTCCGGCGGGCTCCCGCCAGCGCGATCTCCAGCGGGGCGCCCCCGGCCAGCGACGCCACGGCGTGGGCCATGGCGCGGGCCGCCCACAGCCCGTCCCGGGAGTGGGTGATGCTCGCGTAGTCCCCGGCCAGGAGGGCGGCGGCGTCCGCGTCCCCGGCGCGCAGCAGCCCGACCGCCACGGCCGCCGGGACCGCGGCGTCGTCCCAGTGCACGGGGTTGTCCGTGCCCGTCGTGGGAGGCACCGCGCCCCGCAGGGCGTGGACGGCCGCGCCGCGCTCGGCGACGCCGCACCACACATTTTCGGTGTCCACGTAGTGCGCGCGCCACAGCGCGAACAGCGAGGCGGTGTCGTGGGCCTCGGCCTCCAGCAGCACCAGGGCCGCCGTCGCCGCGGTCTCGGCGTCGTCGGTGCCGGACAGCGGGCTGCCCTCGTCGCCGCTCAGGGCGAAGGGCAGCAGCGGGCGCGAGACGCGCTGGGCGTCGAGCTCGGCGTTCTTCTGCCACAGGATGTCGCGCCCCCACCCGGAGCGGACACGCCGGTGGAACTGGGCGGGCAGGCCGAGGGCGTCGCCCATCGCGAGCCCGAGCAGGGCTCCGCGCGCGGTCTCAGAGCGCAAGGTCCACCTCCTGGTGGTGGCGCCCGGCGGCGTGCAGGGCGTCGGCGAGTTCGATGAGGTCCGTTCCTGCGGTGACGGTGACGCAGCGGCCGGAGACGCTCGTCACCTGCTCCCGCCAGTGCGCGGGGATGGCCGAGGCGCCGTGCAGCGCGCCCGCCATCGCCCCGGCCATGGCGGCGATGGTGTCGGAGTCGCGCCCGATGTTGACCCCGGCGAGCACGGTGGGGACGAATGCGCCGCGGGTGGCCGCGAAGAGCCCGAAGGCCAGGGCCACCGCCTCGGGGGCGGTGTCGGGCCACGGGTAGTGGAAGAGCGGGATCTGCGCGTACAGCTCCCGTTCGGCCGTGTCGGTGTCGGGGGCGGCCCCGGCGATCTCCAGGGCCCGCCTCGTGAGGCGCCCGGTCCAGGAGTCCGCGGGCATGGCCGCGAGCCCGGCCGCCACGACCTCGTCGGGCCCCTCGGCCACCAGGGCGACCGCCACGGCCGCGGCGACGGCCCGCGCGCCGTGGACGCCGTCGGCGTCATGGCTGACCATGGCGTCCTCGTGCGCCAGCCGGGCCGCCTCGGCCGGGTCGCCGGCGCAGAGGATCCCGACGGGCGCGACGCGCATGGCCGCGCCGTCGCTCCAGGACTCGTAGCTGTCGGCGCCGCTGACGGGGGGCCGCAGCCCGGCCCGCAGGTTGGCGATGGCCACCATCTCGCTGAACCCGGCGCCGTGGAACCCCTCGGTCTGGGCGAGGAGTGCTGTCCGCCACACCTCGGCGACGTGGTCGCCCGTGAGGCCGTGCCCGTGCGCGAGCAGCCCCCGGGCGCACAGGACGGCGTACTCGGTGTCGTCGGTGCCCGCGGCGTCCTCCTCGAGGAAGTCCACCACACGCCCGTGTGCTGCACGGATGGCATCGGGGGTCATGCCTTCTGTGGGTGCCCCCAGGGCGTCGCCGACCGCCAGGCCCACCAGGGCCCCGCGGCACCGATCACGAGTCACCATCGGCATCCTCTCACTTCGTTTTGCGCACAGCAGTTCGACGCGCTCCGCCGTGTTCCAACTGGTGAGTGGGGGAGGGGGATACTCGTCTTGACACTGCACACCGTTTTTGGCCACTATGAACCCTACCCTTTTGCAATACGTTTTGCATACGATGCGAATCGAGAGAGATGAGCAAGGAGAACAGGGCCGGCATCGCCGACGTCGCGGCGCGTGCGGGTGTGAGCATCACGACCGTCTCCCACGTCCTGAGCGGGCGGCGCCCGGTCAGCGACAAGACCAAGGCCAAGGTGCTCCGGGTCGTCCAGGAGCTGGACTACCGGCCCGACCCCTCGGCCAGAGGCCTGCGGACCGGACGCAGCGAGGCCGTCGCGCTGGTGGTCTCCGACGTCACCAACCCCTTCTACCCCCAGATGGCGGCCGGGCTCCAGGACGTGCTCCAGCCCCAGGGCTTCCTCATCTCGATCTGCAGCGTCCGGGAGAACTCCGAGGACCTCGACGCCGCCCTGCGCCACCTGCTCGACCGCAAGGTCGACGGGGTCGTCCTGGCGTCGCTGACCGCCCAGGAGCGCCACTACGCGGCGATCACCGACGCCGGCGCCTCCCTGGTCCGGCTGAGCGGTGAGCTCGACCCGCGCTTCGGCGACATCGTGCGGGCCGACGACACCGGAGGCATGGCGGACGCCGTCACCCACGTGCTCGAACGCGGGAACCGCAGGATCGGCTTCGTCAACGGGGACCCGGACACCGCACCGGGACGGCTCCGCCTGGCGGGCTACGAACGGGCCCTGCGCGACTTCGGGGTCGAGTTCGACGAGTCCCTCGTCGTCTCCGGCCCCTTCACCCGGGCCGGAGGGGTGGAGGGGGCCCACGCCCTCCTCGCGCTCGACCCGGCGCCCGAGGCCCTGGTCTGCGCCAACGACCTCATAGCGGTGGGCGCCCTGGACGCCGTCCGCGAGCGCGGCCTGAGCGTCCCCCGCGACGTCGCGGTCACCGGGTTCGACGACATCGAGGCGGCGTCGCTGCTGTCGCCCCCGCTCACCACCGTCCACAACCCCGCCCGGGAGATCGGGCGCACCTGCGCCCGGCTGATCCTCGAACGCCTCTCCGAAGGCCCCGCCCAGGGGGCGCGCGAGGTCGTCCTCCCCCAGAAACTCATCGTCCGCGAATCCACCTGAACACCGTGCACGATCCAAAGGATCCCCTGTGACCCACCACCTTCCTCGCCGTGACGCCTTCAAACTCGCCGGAGGGGCCCTCGCGGGCGCCTGGCTCCTGACCGGGTGCGGCGGCTCCGGCGGGGGTTCCTCCGCCATCGACTACTGGGGCGCCTTCCCCACCCCGGAGACCGAGGAGTACTTCCGCACCCACTTCATCGACACGTTCAACGAGTCGTCGGAGCGCCAGGTCAAGATGACCACCAAGCAGCTCACCAACCTGGCCTCGCAGACCGACACCGCCGTCTCCTCCGGCAACGCCCCCGACATCATCTACTCGCCCGGCCCGACGACCACGGTGTCCTACGCCCAGGGCAACCGCACGATCCCCCTGGACGACTACGCCGACCAGTACGGCTGGAACGACCGCCTGCTCCCCTGGGCGCAGCAGCTCAGCCGCGTGGAAGACGCCATGCAGTCCGTGCCCACCTCCTACGGCTCGCTGGTGATGTACTACAACCGCGCCGTCTTCGAGGAGAACGGCTGGACCCCGCCCACGACCAAGGCGGAGTTCGAGGCCCTGTGCGAGGACGCCGACTCCAAGGGGATCATCCCCGTCGGCGCCGGCAACAGCGGCTACCCGGCGCAGAGCGAGTGGTACCTCAGCTGCGTGCTCAACGCCGCCGTGGGCCCCCAGAACCTCTACGAGATCCTCACCGGGGACCGCGACTGGAACGACGCGGCCGTCGTCGACGCCCTGGAGACGATGAAGTCCCAGATCGACAAGGGCTGGTGGGGCGGCGGCGCCGAGCGCTGGTTCACCAACACCGACCCCGACATGTGCACCGGCATCGCCAACGGCGACGTCGCCATGTACATGAGCGGCACGTGGAGCTTCAGCTCCATGGGCACGTTCTTCACCGACTCCGGCAACGACCCGCAGGACTGGGACTGGGCGCCCCTGCCCTCGCTCGCCGAGGGCGTCGAGCCGGGCGTGTTCCCGATGGCGATCGGCACCGCCCTGTCCATCAGCTCCGACAGCAGCGACCCCGACACCGCCGCCGCCTTCCTGGACCACCTGGTCGGCGACACCTCCCGCTCCCTGGGCTACCTGGCCGAGCAGGGCGAGAACCCGCCGCCCGTCGCCTACGGCGCCGACGACTTCCCCGAGGGCATCGACCCGCGCGCCCAGCGCCTGTACGAGGAGATCCCCGCGTCGGACAACATCGGCTACGCCAGCTGGACCTTCCTGCCCCCGCAGACCAACACCGCGCTCTACACCGAGTTCGACGGCGTCATCACCGGCGACATGTCGCCGTCGGCGTACGCGGACTTCCTCAAGACCAGCTTCGAGCAGGAGCTGGGCGCCGGCGGCCTGCCGACGCCGTTCACTCCGCAGTAGAGAGAAACCGGAAACCCCACCCGATGTCCGTCGCTGTCACCGGGACGGGCGGGGCGGTCCGACCGCCCCGCCCCCCGGCCCGCAGGCGAGGCCCCAACCGCAGGCTCACGGGCCTGCTGTTCCTCGCCCCGCTCCTCATCGTCAACGTCCTCGTCATCGCCGGTCCGGCGATGATGTCGGTCGCGTACTCGTTCACCGACTGGGACGGGATCAACACCCCGGACTTCGTCGGCACGGCGAACTACGAGGCCCTCGTCGGCGACCCGGCCTTCCACCGGGCCCTCGGCCACAACCTGGTGTGGACGCTGTTCTTCCTGACGGTGCCCATGGGGATGGGCCTGCTCGGCGCCTACCTGCTCAGCCGCGTGCGGCGCGGGCGGACCCTGTTCCGCATCGCGTTCTTCATCCCGTACGTGGTCGCCACCGTCGTCTCGGCCGCCGTGTGGCGCCAGATCCTCAGCCCCGACGCGGGCATCGGCCCGGCCCTGGCCTCCTTCGGGGTGCCCTGGGTGGGCGACGTCAACGCCCTGGGCGACCCCGACCTGGCCCTGGGCGCGATCGCGATGATCAACAACTGGCAGTGGTGGGGCTTCCTGGTGATGCTCTTCCTCACCGCCATGCAGTCGGTCAACCCGTCGCTGTACGAGGCGGCCCGCCTGGACGGGGCCGGGAGGTTCCGGGAGTTCTGGCACGTCACCCTGCCCGGGATCCGGCCGACCCTGGTCTTCCTGTTCCTGATGACGATCATCTGGTCGTTCCTGGTGTTCGACTTCGTCTACATCCTCACCCAGGGCGGCCCGGCGGGTTCCACGGACATGCTCAGCACCCTGCTGTACCGCACGGCGTTCAGCGAGTCCCGGGCGGGCGTGGCCTCCGCCGTGGGCGTCGTCATGGCGGTCATCAGCGCCGTCACCATCGCGGGCTACCTCGTCCTGCGCCGCCGACTCCGATGGGAGGTGTGACCCCGATGCCCGCACGACCGACACGGGCCAGACGCGCCGCGCGTCTCCTGGACCGGGGGCGCCCCCTCACCTACCTGCTGCTGGTGATCCTCGCCGCGTACGCGCTGGGGCCCATCGTCGTCATGGTCTTCAGCGCGCTGAAGACCCCGGCGGAGCTCAGCACCAACCCGATGGGGCTGCCCGCCGACGCCGCCTGGGACAACTTCACCACCGCGTGGCAGAGCGCGAACATGGCCACCGGCCTGGCCAACAGCGCGGTCATCGTGTCCTGCACCGCCGTCGGCGTGTGCCTGATCTCGGGCGCCGCCGCCTACGCCATGGTGCGCCTGGACGTCCCCGCTCCCGGGGCGATCACGATGTACCTGCTGGTGGTGACCTCGCTGCCGATCCAGCTGTTCCTCGTCCCGCTGCTGTCGTGGTGGACGCGGCTGGGTCTGTACGACACCCAGTTCGGCCTCATCCTCATCTACTGGGCGATCTACAGCCCCTTCGCGACCCTGCTCCTGAGGTCCTACCTCATCGCCATCCCGCCGGACTACGAGGCGGCGGCCCGGATGGACGGCGCGGGGGAGCTCACCGTGTTCTTCCGGATCGTGCTGCCGCTCATCTGGCCCGGGCTGCTCACGGCGGGCCTGGTCGCGGGGCTCCAGGCGTACAACGAGTTCCTCCTGGCGGTGACGTTCCTCCAGGACTCCGAGGCGCTGCCGGTCTCGATCGCCCTGTACTCGTTCCAGCAGGGCTTCACCGTGAACCACGCCCTGGTGGCGGCGGCCGGCCTGATCATGCTGCTGCCCATGCTCGCGGTCTTCCTCGTCATGCAGCGCCGCTTCGTGTCGGGCTACGCGTCCACCGGCATGGCCAACTGACCAGGGGCCCCGCGAGGGGTCCCGAAGCCGCCGGATCCGCGCCCTCCGTCCTAGGGCACGGGTCCGGCCCCGGACGGCCGGGCGCCTCGGCGCCCGCCCGTCCGGGCAGCCCC
>NZ_JBSHDN010000242.1:0-8967 GCF_053616335.1 Nocardiopsis sp. NPDC055824 | reverse complement strand
GGGGGGGCCGGGCGTGCCCGGGGCCGGGGAGGGGTCCCTACCCCCCCATGTCCCACCGGCGGCGCAGGGCGTACAGGCGGCGGATGCGCTCGTCCGTCGGCGGGTGGGCGGCGAACAGCCGCCCCACCCCGGTCGGGAACGGGTTGGTGGTCATCACGTGCGCCGACGCCAGCAGGCCGCGGTCGCGGGGCAGGGGGTAGCGACGCGCCCCCTCCTCCAGCTTGGCCAGCGCCTCGGCCAGCCCGATCGGGTCCCCGGTGAGTTCGGCGGCCTTCTCGTCGGCGCGGAACTCGCGCCCGCGCCCCACCCCGAAGTGGACGACCAGGGCGGCGAGCGGCGCCAGCGCCGCCACCATCAGCCCGCCCAGCAGGTCGGGCATGTCCGTCTCCTCCGACTCCCCCAGCGGGAGCAGGAAGGTGACCACCGTCATCGCGGTGATGACCGCGGTGAGGGTCGCCGCCACCGAGCTGATCAGGGTGTCGTGCGAGCGGATGTGCGCCAGCTCGTGGGCGATCACGCCGCGCAGCTCCCGCTCGTCGAGGGTGCGCAGCAGGCCCGTGGTGCAGCAGAGCGCGGCGCGGCGCGGGCTGCTGCCGGTGGCGAAGGCGTTGGGCGAGCGGATCGGCGACAGGTACAGCCTGGGCATGGGCTGCCGGGCGGCGGTGGCCAGCTCCCGGACGATCCGGTACAGCTCGGGGCGCTCGATCTCGCTGACCGGTCGGGCCCTCATGGCCCGCAGGGCCAGCGACTCGCCGAACAGGTAGACGAGCACGCCCGCGCCCACCACCAGGGCCACGGAGAACTGCGCGCCCTTCTCGGCTCCGCACAGCCAGCCGACCACCACGACGAGGACGGCGGCCCCGACGAACAGACCGACCGCACGGGCCACGTTGACGTGCACGCCGCCACCTCCTCGCTCAGCCGGTCCTCGACCGTGAATGCGTACATGGTGACAAACGTGCGGGTCGACGTCTTGCGTTCCCCATGTGACGGGCTGTCGGTCACATCCCGGTTGCGGATGACCTCACACCGCCCGACGGGGTTCCGGTGTGACAATCGCCACCCGGCCCACGTCCGGCCTTTCCCGACGACCTATAGTGCGATCGTGGCCCTTATCACTCCGAACTCCAGGCCGGCGGGGCGCCGCCCCGTCCGGATCCCGGTGTCCGGGGAGCCGTGTCGTTGAAGGCAGGCCCCTTCACGACCCGGCTGTCGCGGTGTGACCGCGCCGTGCGAGACCGGGTTGGCGCACCCGGCGAGCGCGAGGGCCGCGCACGCTGTCCCATGCCCCCGAACCGGGCGCCCGCCCCGTGGCGGAGTGCCCCGGCCGGGGGATGACACCCGAGCGCCGCCGCCCGTCACGACCGGCGGCTCACCAAGGAGGTCGTCGATCTCAGTGGCCAAACAGATCGAACAGCTCGACCGCGTCATCATCCGCTTCGCCGGCGACTCCGGCGACGGCATGCAGCTGACCGGAGACCGCTTCACCCAGGAGACCGCGTCGTTCGGCAACGACCTGTCGACCCTTCCGAACTTCCCGGCCGAGATCCGCGCCCCCGCCGGAACCCTCCCGGGGGTGTCCAGCTTCCAGCTGCACTTCGCGGACCACGACATCATGACCCCGGGCGACGCGCCCGACGTCCTGGTGGCCATGAACCCCGCCGCCCTCAAGGCGAACCTCGGCGACCTGCCCAGGGGCGCGACCGTGATCGTCAACACCGACGAGTTCACGAAACGGAGCCTGGCCAAGGTCGGTTTCACCGGGGACCCCCTCACCGACGGCACCCTGGACGGACTCAAGGTGAGCGCGGTGGCGCTCACCTCGATGACGGTGGCGGCGCTGGCCGGCGCCGACCTGTCCAAGAAGGACGCGCAGCGGGCCAAGAACATGTTCGCCCTGGGCCTGCTGTCGTGGATGTACAACCGGCCGACGGAGGGGACGACGTCCTTCCTCAAGTCCAAGTTCGCCGCCAAGCCGGACATCCTCGCGGCGAACCTGACGGCGTTCCAGGCGGGGTGGAACTTCGGTGAGACCACCGAGGACTTCGCCGTCTCCTACGAGGTCAAGCCGGCCCGGCTCCCCGCGGGCACGTACCGGAACATCACCGGGAACCTGGCGATGGCCTACGGGCTGATCGCCGGGTCCACCCGGTCGGGCCTTCCGCTGTTCCTGGGCTCGTACCCGATCACCCCCGCGTCGGACATCCTGCACGAGCTGTCCAGGCACAAGAGGTTCGGTGTGCGCACGTTCCAGGCCGAGGACGAGATCGCCGGGGTGGGGGCCGCCCTGGGCGCCGCCTTCGGCGGCTCGCTGGGGGTGACCACCACCTCCGGCCCGGGCATGGTGCTCAAGCAGGAGACGGTGGGGCTCGCGGTGATGACCGAGCTGCCGCTGCTGATCATCGACGTGCAGCGGGCCGGGCCCAGCACGGGCATGCCGACCAAGACGGAGCAGACCGACCTGCTGATGGCCCTGTACGGGCGCAACGGCGAGTCCCCGCTGCCGGTGGTGGCGCCGTCCTCCCCCGCCGACTGCTTCGACGCCGCGGTGGAGGCGACCAGGCTCGCCGTCACCTACCGCACCCCGGTGGTCGTGCTGTCCGACGGGTACCTGGCCAACGGGTCGGAGCCGTGGCGCCTGCCGGAGGTCGGCGACCTGCCGGTGATCGAGCCGGGGTTCGCCACCGGGCCCAACGGCCCCGACGGCTCGTTCCTGCCGTACAAGCGCGACGAGGAGACCCTGGCCCGCCCGTGGGCGGTGCCGGGCACGGCCGGCCTGGAGCACCGCATCGGCGGCATCGAGAAGCACGCCGAGACGGGTGACATCTCGTACACGCCCGCCAACCACGACCTGATGGTGCGGACCCGCCAGGCCAAGATCGACGCCATCGCCAGGGACATCCCCGAGCTGGCGGTGGACGATCCCGACGGCGGCGCCGGGGTGCTGGTGCTCGGCTGGGGCGGCACGTACGGGTCGATCACCGCCGCGGTGCGCCGGGTGCGGCGCGCGGGCGGCCGGGTGGCGCAGGCGCACCTGCGCCACCTCAACCCGTTCCCGGCCAACCTCGGCGAGGTGCTGGCCCGCTACGAGCGGGTGGTGGTGCCGGAGATCAACCTGGGCCAGCTGGCCCTGCTGCTGCGCGGCAGGTTCCTGGTCGACGTCATCGGCTACAACAAGGTCCGCGGCCTGCCCTTCAAGGCCGAGGAGCTCGCGGACGTGCTTCGGGAGGTCATCGACCGTGACTGAGAACGCGAACGGCCTGACGGACGGCTCCGGGGGGCTGAGGCTGGTCCCCAGGACGGACACCGCCTACAAGATGAAGGACTTCAAGTCGGACCAGGAGGTGCGCTGGTGCCCGGGCTGCGGCGACTACGCGATCCTGGCCGCGTTCCAGTCCTTCCTCCCCGAGCTGGGGGTGCCCCGCGAGAACATCGTCATGGTGTCGGGGATCGGCTGCTCCTCCCGCTTCCCCTACTACCTGAGCACCTACGGCGTGCACTCGATCCACGGGCGCGCGCCGGCGATCGCGACCGGGCTGGCCTCCAGCCGCCCGGACCTGTCGGTGTGGGTGGTGACCGGTGACGGCGACGGGCTGTCCATCGGCGGCAACCACCTGATCCACGCGCTGCGCCGCAACGTCAACATCAACATCCTGCTGTTCAACAACCGGATCTACGGGCTGACCAAGGGGCAGTACTCACCCACCTCCGAGCCGGGGAAGATCACCAAGTCCTCGCCGTCGGGCTCGCTGGACCACCCGTTCAACCCGGTGTCCCTGGCCCTGGGCGCGGAGGCCTCGTTCGTGGCCCGGACGGTCGACTCCGACCGCAAGCACCTCACGTCGGTGCTGAGGGCGGCGGCCGAACACCCGGGGGCGTCGTTCGTGGAGATCTACCAGAACTGCCCGATCTTCAACGACGACGCGTTCGAGCCGCTGAAGGACCCTGCCGCGAGGGACACGCGCCTGCTGCGCATGGAGCACGGCGAGCCGCTGCGGCTCGGCCCGGACCGGGGTGTGGTCGCCGGCGGGTTCGGCGGGCTGGAGGTCGTGGACGTGGACGCGGTGGGAGAGGACCGGCTGATCCGGCACGACGCGCACCGGGAGGACCCGGGGTACGCGTTCGCCCTGTCCCGGTTGGACCGGCCCGCGTTCGAGCACGTGCCGATCGGGGTGTTCCGGGACGTGCGCCGCCCCGCCTACGACGAGCTGTTGAACGAGCAGGTCGCGGAGGCGCGGGCGGAGCACGGGGACGGCGAGCTGGCCGCGCTGCTGGCGAGCGGGGACACCTGGACCGTCGAGTAGGGGTCCGGGCCCGCCCCTCCCGGGCCCCGCGCGGACTCGCGCGGGGCCCGGGGGTCCGGCGGCCGGGGAGGGCATACGCTTCCCCCATGCGTATCGTCATCGCCGGGGGACACGGGAAGATCGCACTGCTGCTGGCCAGGCAACTGGCCGACCGCGGGGACGAGCCCGTCGCCCTCATCCGCAACCCCGACCACTCGCAGGACGTCGTCGACGCCGGTGCCGAACCGGTCGTGGTCGACCTGGAGACCGCCACCGTCACCGAGCTGACGGAGAAGCTCATGAACGCCGACGGCGTCGTGTTCGCCGCCGGGGCCGGTCCGGGCAGCGGGCCGGCCCGCAAGGAGACGGTGGACCACAAGGGGGCGGTGCTGACCGCCGACGCGGCCTCGCTCGCGGGGGTGCGGCGCCTGGTCCAGGTCTCGGCCATCGGGGTGGACGACCCGCTGCCCGGCGGGAACGACCCCGACGGTTCGTGGGCCGCCTACGTGGAGGCCAAGCGCGCCGCCGACGCCGACCTGCGGGAGCGCGGGCTGGAGCTGGACTGGACGATCCTGCGCCCGGGAGGGCTGACCGACGAGCCGGGCACCGGGAAGGTGGCGCTGGGCGCGGAGGTCGGGAGGGACTCGGTGACGCGGGAGGACGTCGCCTCGGTGATCGTGGCCGTTCTGGACGAACCGGGGACCGTCGGGAGGGTTCTCAACCTGGTGAACGGTGAGACACCCGTCGTCGAGGCCGTCCGCGCCGCCGCTTCCTGAGCACCGCCTCGAGCGGCCTCCGGCCGGGACACCCCTCCCGGTCGGCGGCCGCTCGGGGCCTTCTGTGGCCAGACAGGCCCGCAGGAGGCATGATGGGAGCGGAACCCGGCGGATTCCCGCCACTGTGGACGCGGACGACCGGGTGGCACCCCGACGGGTACGGCAAGCTCCGCGCTGAGCAGATGGGTACGGTTATTCATGAGCGTCACGCAGGTCGTGAGGGACAGCACGGTCGTCGAACACGCCAAGGTCGCGGCGCAGCAGAAGCGCCGGATGTTCATCATCCAGCTGGAGGTGAACGCCTATGACGAGCCCTCCAGCAAGCTCCGTCCCGGGCTGACCCGCATCCTGGAGGGGATCGAGGAGGCCGGCTGGCGGCTCGACCTGATCACCCCGGGCGACGAGGGCGACAAGCCCGCGCGCCTGTTCATCTTCCGCCCGGACCCCGACAGCAAGAAGCAGGACGAGGCGGCCAGGGCCGAGGCCCAGCAGCAGGAGCCGTCCGGCCAGCAGCAGGCCTACCAGCACCCGCCCACGGGCGCCCAGCAGCCGGACCCGTACGCGGGTTACGGACAGCAGCCCGGCTACGGCCAGCAGCAGTACCCGGGGTACGACCAGCAGCAGTACCCGGGATACGGGCAGCCGCAGCCGGGGTACGGGCAGCAGCCCGGCTACGGCCAGCAGTACCCGGGATACGGGCAGCAGCAGGGCTGGTAGCGCTCGCGGCGCACGTCGGGGGCGGCGCCCACGAGGTTCGGGGCCCGCGCGGTGGAGACACCGTGCGGGCCCTTTTTCATGTCCGATGTCTGGATACAGCGTGATTCCGATGCATTCGTCAGGTGAGGGATTCGGCCGTGCTTTCGGTTAGGTAACACGATGACTTCATTGCCTGGCGACATGTCCGGCATGTCCACATCGAAACCGAGAAAAGTCCGAGGAAACTCTGGATTCTTCCCGCGAAGTACGGCTAGCACGGGCCTGGCTACGCTAAGTTAATTCCGGCGGCCACCGCCAGAGCGTTATGAACTTCCGAAAGGCATCACCCATGACCCGTATCGCCAAGGTTTCCGGCTTCGTACTGGCCACCGGCCTCGCCTTCGGTGCCTTCACCGGCACCGCCGCCGCGGACAACAACGCCAACGTCCAGAACATCACGATCCCGATCTGCCTCGACGTGCTCGCCGCCTCGGGCGTCAGCGGCCCCGAGTGCAACGTCGTCAACTGGACCGCCACCAAGGGCATCAGCGTCGACGACTAGTACCCCGTCGCACACACCCCTGCATCAGCGGGGCCCCGCGGCCCCGTCGTCACCAACCAACGCACTGCCAACCGAAAAGGATCAGCACCATGAAGCGCATCGCCACCGTCTCCGGCCTCCTCCTCGCCACCGGCCTCGCCCTGGGCGCCATGACCGGGACCGCCGCGGCGGACAACAACGCCAACATCCAGAACGTGACCGTGCCGATCTGCGCCGACGTCCTCGCCTTCGACGGCCTCGACCTGGGCGGCTGCAACGTGTCCTCCGGCACCTCCACCAAGGGCATCTCCGTCGACGACTAGTCGGCCCTCCCGGCTCGCCGGGTACGGGACTTCCGGGGCTCTCCGTCCCCCGGAGCCACCCGGAACTCCCAGGACACCCGGCACTCTCGGGATGGACGCGGGGCACGGCACCGGCCGCGCCCCGCGTCCTGTTCTCCCGGACGGCCCGCCCGGACGCCCGCGCACCGCGTGCCCGGGGCCGCGAACCGGTACGGGAGGCGTGTCACGCCGGGGCGGGGGTGATACGTCTTCCAGACATGACGACCGATGCCTTCCACGAGCACCGCGCCCTCCTGACCGGTGTCGCCTACAGGATCCTCGGAAGCGCCTCCGACGCGGAGGACGTGGTCCAGGAGGCCTGGCTGCGCTGGTCCGCCGTCGATCCGGCGAAGGTCGACGACCCGCGCGCCTACCTCGTCACCATCGCCTCCCGCCTGTCCATCGACCGGCTGCGCAGCGCCCGGTCCCGCCGCGAGTCCTACGTCGGCGAGTGGCTCCCCGAACCCGTCAGCGACATCCCCGACGGCGCCGAGCAGGCCGAACTGGCGGACTCCGTGGAGTTCGCGCTCCTCGTGGTCCTGGAGACCCTCTCACCCCTGGAACGGGCCGTGTTCGTGCTGCGCGAGGCCTTCCAGTTCCCCTACGCGGAGATCGGGGAGGTCATCGGCCGGGAGGAGGCCGCCACGCGGCAGCTGGCCAGGCGGGCCCGCGACCACGTCCAGGAGAGGCGGCCCCGGTTCGAGGCCGACCGCGCCGCGCGGCGACGGATCACGGAGCGGTTCCTCCGCGCCTGCATGGAGGGGGACCTGGACGGCCTGACCGGTCTGCTCGCCGACGACGCCACCCTCGTCGGGGACGGCGGCGGCAAGGCCAAGGCGCCCCTGCGGGTCCTGGAGGGCGCCTCCAAGGTGGGCCGCTTCCTGGCCGCCCTGCCCGGCAACGCGGACAGGTTCCTCGCCTCGCTCGGTCTCGGCCCGACGGTCGCCTGGGCCGACGCCCGGACCGAGGTCACCGAGGTCAACGGCGGTCCGGCGGCGGTCGTCTCGCTCGGGGGCCGGGTGGTGGCGCTGGTCGTGCTGGACGTGGCCGACGGGCGGGTCCAGCACGTGTACCTGGTGGCCAACCCCGACAAGATGTCACGGCTGCGGACGCCCGGCCCGTCGTAGGGGTATGGATATCACCGTTGTGGGCGGTGGCCTCGCCGGATTGACCGCGGCCATCGCCGGCGCCGAGAGGGGCGCGAACATCACCCTGCTGGAGGCGCACCGGACCCTGGGCGGGCGGGCCCGCGCCACCGAGCCCCCGTACGTGGCCAACGAGGGACCCCACGTGCTCTACGGGGACGGGGCCCCGTACCGGTGGCTGGCCGAGCGCGGCCTGCTCCCGCCGCACCTGCGCCTTCCCGTTCGGGCCGCGCCGGGCGTGAGGTTCCGCTACCGGGGGCGGCTCGGCATGCCGCCCGCCGGGCTCCTGCGGGCCGCCGCCCGCCGCGGGCTGCGGGCCCCGTACGACCGGGACTTCGGCTCGTGGGGCCGGGAGCGGTTCGGCACGGAGACCACCGGGGCGATCGCGAGCATGATGGGGGTGGCGCTCTTCGACTCGGACCCGTCCCGGCTGTCCGCGGAGTTCGTCTGGGACAGGTTCCTGCGGGTGACCACGCCCGCGTGGCCGGCCGCCCGCTACATGGTGGGCGGCTGGACGTCGCTGGTCGGGTGGATGGCCGACCGGGCGCGGGAGCGCGGGGTGCGGATCGCGACGGACGCCCGGGTCGACTCCCTGGACGCGCTCCCCGACGGCCCGGTCGTCGTGGCGACGTCGCTGGCCGCGGCCCGCTCCCTGCTCGGGGACGACTCCCTGGCGTGGGAGAGCGGGCACACCCTGATGGTGGACCTGGGGCTGCGCCGGGGCCGGGACCCGTTCATCGTCTTCGACGGCGACGAGTGCGGGTTCGTGGAGCGCTACACGGCGGTGGACCGCACGCTGGCGCCGGAGGGCGAGGAGCTCGTGCAGGCCCAGGTCCCGGTGCGCCCCGGCGAGTCGAGGGCGCGCACGGGGGAGCGGCTGGAGCGGCTGCTGGACCTGGCGCTGCCGCGGTGGCGCGACCGGGTGACGTGGCGCAGGGACCAGGTCGCACGGGGGCGCACCGGTGCGCTGGACCTGCCGGGGCACACCTGGCGCGACCGCCCCGCGATCGACCGCGGGAACGGCGTCTACCTGGCCGGTGACTCGGTGGCGGCGCCCGGTCTGCTCGGAGAGGTGGCGTTCACCAGCGCCGTCGCCGCCGCCGAGGCGGCGACGGGCAGGAGGCCGGTCGGGACGCCCTGATCCCGGCCGGTCCCGCGACCGCCGGGCCGGGAGCGGGGACGGAC
>NZ_JBSHDN010000241.1:0-9033 GCF_053616335.1 Nocardiopsis sp. NPDC055824 | reverse complement strand
GCCCGCGGGGGACGTCCCCCGCGGGCCGCACGGCCGGGGCGGGGGCGTGCCCCGTCAGGCTCCGACCGCCGGTTGGCGCCTGCGCTCGGCGGTCGTGCCGACCAGGACGAGCAGGCCCAGGGACGCGGTCCCGAACAGGACCGCGCCCATCGGCACGGCGGTGCTCTCGTCCAGTCCGACGAGGGGCGCGGCTCCGGCGCCGATGAGCATCGGCAGCGCGCCGAGCAGCGCGCCCGCGCTTCCCGCCCTTCCCTCCTGCCCCTCCATCGCCAGGGCGAAGGAGCTGGTCAGGATCATGCCCATGCACGTCATGTAGACGAAGATCGGCACCACCAGCGCGGCCAGCGGGCCGCCGAGCAGTGTGGCGGCCAGCAGCACGCCGGTGGCCACGACCGCGGTGACCACGGCGAACCGCAGCAGTGCCGGCTCGGTCACCCGTTCCCCGAGGCGCCCCACCACCGCGCTGCCCAGGATGATGGCGATCCCGTTGACGCCGAACAGGACGCCGAACGCCTGCGGTGAGACCCCGTGGAGGTCCTGGTAGACGAACGGCGTCCCGGCGACGTAGGCGAAGCTGCCGCCGTGGAGCAGGCCCACGATCAGCGCGTACCCCATGAAGGCGCGGTCCCGCAGGAGCGCGGCCATGGTGCGCAGGGAGCCGCCGGGCGAGCTGGGGACGCGGCGCTCCGGGGGCAGCGTCTCGGGGAGCCCGAGCATGACGACCAGGACGATCACGACGCCGAGCAGGGCGAGGAACAGGAAGACCGTCTCCCAGGTCGCGAAGGGCAGTGCGAGGACGGCTCCCCCGGCGACCGGCGCGACCATGGGGGCGACGGCGGTGACGGCCATCAGCAGCGCGAAGAACCTCGTCAGCGCGGGACCGTCGAACACGTCGCGCACGACGGCCCGGGAGAGGACGGTGCCGGCCGAGGCGGTGAACCCCTGGAGGAAGCGGCCCGCCACCAGTGTCGTGATGTCGGGCGCCGCGGCGCACAGCAGCGAGGCCAGGACGAAGAGCAGCAGCGACACGGCGAGGGGGCCGCGACGCCCCCGTGCGTCGCTGACCGGGCCGACGACCACCTGGCCGACCGCGAGCCCGATCAGGCAGCTGGTGAGGCTGAGCTGGACCTGGGAGGCCCCGGCGTCGAGGTCGGCGGCGATCTGCGGGAATCCCGGGAGGTACATGTCGATGTTGAGGGGACCGAGCACCGACAGGAGGCCGAGGAGGAGGGCCAGGCCCAGGCGTGCGCGTCCGGTCGGGTTGTGCCGCATCGTGGCTCTCTCGGGGTCGTGGCGGGGGCGCGCGGGACTTCCGGCGCCGACGCGCCGGAACGGGGCCGCGGGGGCGGGGTGCGGCGCGGAGTGCGTCGGGGCGGGCGGGGACGGTGCTTCCCGGCCCTGGAGGGGCGCCGGCTAGAAGAGCACCGACATGACCTCTCCCACCTGGCGGAATCCGACCCGCTGGTAGGTGGCGCGTGCGGGGGCGTTGAAGTCGTTGACGTAGAGGGTCACACGGGGGGCGATCTCGGCGAGCGCGTGCTCGACCACCGCCGCCATCCCCGCCGAGGAGTGCCCCCGGCCCCGGAGCTCCGGGTGCACCCACACGCCCTGCACCTGGCAGGCGTGGCGGGTGACCGCGCCGACCTCCGCCTTGAACACGACCCGGCCGTCCTCGATCCTGGCGAACGCCCGGCCGGTGCGCACCAGCTCCTCCACCCGCGCCCGGTAGAGCGCGCCGCCGTCACCGGAGTCCGGCGGGACGCCGACCTCCTCGGTGAACATGGCCACGCAGGCGGGCACCAGGGTGTTGAGCTCGGAGAGGCGGACCCGGCGCACGAGCGGGTCGGCGGGCACGGCGGGGGGACCGTCGATCTCCAGGACGGGCTGGCTGGCGCGGATGGCCCGGGCGGGCCCCCACACGGGGGCGACCTGCTCCCAGAAGTCGCTGACCGCCGCGACGGGGCCGACGATGGACGAGCACCGGCGGCCCCGCCAGCGGGCGTGGTCGGCGAAGCTGCGGATCGCGGCCGGTCCGGCGTTGACCGGGACCAGGTTGGCCCCGGAGTAGCACATCGCGGTCAAACGGCCCCGCTCGACGTGCCCCCACACCTCGGCGCCGTGGGCACTGGCGGCGAGACCGGTGGCCATCAGGCGCGAGGCGACGAAGACGTTGCCCACGGGGTCGGCGTCCAGGAGCGCGCGGACAGCCTCCCGGTCCCGTTCTCCGAGGATCCGTACCGGCGAGGTCCGCAGCATCGCATCTCCCCCCTCTGCCCGGGCCCTCCGGGCTCCGGGACGACTGGCCGAGCCTGTTCGCGCCGATTCCAGCCTATTGGACCGGTTACTCGGATGACCCGGGCTTCCCGGGACTTTCCATGCCGACCGGGCCGAGGCGCTCCACCATCGTCTCAGGTGCGGCCCGGGAGGTGCGCGGCCGGGGCTCGGGACGCCCCTCGCAGACGACGTCGGCGCCCTCGCCCCCGTCCCTGACGGGGACCTCCCCGTCTCGCAGGTAGGCGGTGACGACCTCGTCCACGCACGTGTTCCCGGTGAGGGAGACACCGTGGGTCAGCCCTCCCTCCTCGATCACGAGGCTGGCCCCGGGGAGCCGGTTCCGCAGGGCGTAGGCGCCCTCGACGGGGGTGGCCCCGTCCCGGGTGGCGTGCACGACGAGCGCGTCACCGTCGTAGGCGGGGTGCTCGCCGCGGCCGTCGCCCACCTGGAACCAGTCGTCGGAGTCGCCGTCCCAGGTGGCGCACGGAGCGTTGTACCACATGTTGTGCCAGCCCATGAAGGGCGCCTCCGCGTGGAGCCTCTCGGCGTCCGCGCGCCAGGTGGACCAGTCCTCGGGCCACCGGGCGTCCGTGCACTGGACCGCGAGGTAGCCGCCGTAGCCGCGGTCGGACCCGGCGTCGTCCCCGTAGTCCTCGTGCAGGGAGAGCAGCGGGGCGTCGTCCCCGTCGTTGATCCGGGCGGCGAGCGCCTCGGCGACCCGCGGCCAGGTGCCGCCGCTGTACGCGACGACGATGACGGCGCCCTCCAGTTCGGTGGGGCCCACGGTGCCGGCCGCCGGCGTCGCGGCCAGCTCCGCGCGCAGGGAGTAGTACGCCTCGGAGACCGTGTCGCCGTCGGCGCCGAGGCCGTAGGCGGCGTCGTTGCGGGCCACCCAGTCGAAGAAGCCGTCCGCCGACCTGTCCAGGGCCCGGCTCTGCTCGATGTTGCTCTCGTACCAGGGGTTGTCCGGGTTGACGACGCTGTCCAGGACCAGGGCGCGGACCCGGTCGGGGTAGAGCGAGGAGTAGACCGTGCCGAGGTAGCTGCCGTAGGAGTAGCCGAGGTAGTCGATGGTCTCCTCGCCGAGCGCGGCCCGGATGGCGTCCATGTCGTGCGCGGTGTCCTCGGTGCGGACGTGGTCGAGGAGGCGGCCGGTGTTGGCCCCGCACGCCTCGGCGTAGTCCTCGGCTCCGGCCCGCAGTGCGGCCTCGGCGTCCGCGTCCGCCGGGACGGTGTCGCGGCGGACGGGCGCGAAGAAGGCGGGGTCGCAGGTGATGGAGGGGGTGGACGCCCCGACGCCGCGCGGGTCGAAGGAGACGACGTCGTAGGTCTCGCGCAGCTCCGCGGGCATGCGGCGGTGGGTGTGGGCGGCCCACATGCGCCCGGCGCTTCCGGGGCCGCCGGGGTTGACCAGCATCGTGCGCTCGGCCCGGCCGGTGGCGGGGACCCGGGACAGGGCGAGTTCCACGGTGTCCCCGAGGCCGTGGATCCGCGCGCCGCCGTCGGTGCGGGCCAGGGGAACGGTGAGGGTCGCGCACTCCAGGGTCTCTTCCCCGACGGGTGCGATGTCCTCACAGGGGGCCCACACCAGTCCCCCGGTGTCGGCGGGAGCGGCTCCGGCCGCCGTACCGGTCTGCTCCGCCTGCGCGGGGACCCCCGCGGCGAGGGAGGCCAGGAGCGCTCCGGCGGAGACAGCGGCCAGGGTTCGTGCTCGCACTCGTCCACTCCCTCACACTGTGTGTTCGACCTCATGCATTGTCACTGTTGCGCGACGTGACGGAGGGAAGCGACACGGACCCCAGGGAGGTATACCCCGGTAACATGTGCCCTGCCTGGATCAGACGTGGACAAAGGGGCACAATGCGGCTGGATCGTGTCGATGAGCGGATCATCGCGATTCTCGGCGCGGACGCGCGGATGAGCTTCGCCGAGATCGGCGGCCACGTCGGACTGAGCCCCTCGGCCGTCAAGCGGCGCGTGGACCGGCTGGTGGACTCCGGCGCCGTGCGAGGGTTCACCGTCGTCGTCGAGCCGCAGGCCGTCGGGTGGACCACCGAGGCGTTCATCGAGCTGTACTGCCGCGCCCGCACCTCTCCCGGCGAGATCCGCTCCGGGCTCGCGGGCTACGCCGAGATCACCTCGGCGTGCACGGTCACCGGCGAGGCCGACGCCATCGTGCAGGTGCGCGCACGCGACACGCACCACCTGGAGGAGGTCATCGAGCGCCTGGGCGCCGAACCCTTCGTGGTGCGGACCAAGAGCACACTGGTCCTGTCCCGGCTCGTGGACCAGCCGATCCTCGCCGGGACCGCCGACCTGCCCTGAGCTCCGGGCCCGGCGACCGGCGGGCCGGACGCCCCGGGGAGCCCGGAGCCGCGCCCCCGCGGGAGCGGGTCCCGGGCGGCTGCCGCGCACGCGGCCGGGGGCGTCCGCCCCGGGGAGCCGCGGCGTTCGCCCGCCGGCACGGAAACTCCCGGGTCCCTCCGTTCGTTGGAGGGAGTGGCGCCCCCTGATCCCGGGCGCCAGCGGGGCCGTCCGCCGCGAGGCGGGCGGCCCCTTCCCCGTCCGGCCCGGGCACGGGTTCCGGGCCCGGCCGGAACCGTTGCCGGTGTGCCGCCGGGGGCACCGCCCTGGACGGTCCCGTCCTTGTGGCCGATCCCGGCGCCCGGCCCCGCCACGGATACGAGATCACGGCGGAGGGGGAGGACAGCGCCCCCTCCGGTCACCGCGTCAGCCCAGGACCCCCGCGATCACCGTCGCGGTCTCGGCGATCAGCGCGTTGTCGAACTCGTCGTCCTCCTCGTACCGCATGGACATGATCGCGATGACCACGGGGTCGCCGCCCGGGGGACGGACGACGGCGATGTCGTTGCGCGTCCCGTAGCTCCCGCTGCCCGTCTTGTCACCGACCTCCCAGTCCCCGGGGAGGCCCGCGCGGATCACCTCGTCGCCGGTCGTGTTGTCGCGCAGCATGCCGTTGAGCACGGCGCGCCGGTCCTCGGGAAGGGCGTCGCCGAGTGTGAACTCCTCCAGGCTCGCGGCCATGGCGCGCGGCGTGCTCGTGTCCCGGGTGTCCCCGGGGGCCGTCCGGCTGAGGTCGGGCTCGATCCGGTCGGCCTCGATCACGTCGTCGCCGATCTCCTCCATGGCCTCCTCGAACCCGTCCGGGCCCCCCAGCTCCTCGAGGAGGAGGTTGGCCGCGGTGTTGTCGCTGTAGCGGACCGCGGCGTCGGCCACCTCCAGCAGGGTCATCCCGGTGTCCACGTGCGCCCCGGTGATCGGCGTGTGGCCGACCAGGTCGTCGGCGGTGTAGGAGACGACCTCCTCCATCTCCTCCAGCGTGTTCCGCCGCAGCACCGCGCCCGCGGAGAGGGCCTTGTGGGTGGAGCAGTAGGCGAAGCGCTCGTCCGCCCGGTGGGCGATCTCCTCGCCGGTGCCCGTGTCCACCGCGTAGACGCCGAGCCGCGCGTCGAACCGCTCCTCCAGCCGCTCGAACTCCCGGAACAGCTCCGGCGCCGCTTCCGGGGCGGCCGACTGCTCCCGGGCGGGCTCCTGCCGGGGTTCCGGCCCGGAGGCCGCGCAGGCGGTGACGGAGGTGAGGGCCAGCGCGGCCAGGGCCGCGCCTCCGGCGCGCAGGGTCGGTGAGGGGGTCATGGTCGTGTTCAGCTCCTGTTCGGGGGGTGCGCGGCCCGGCTGCCCGGCCCGCGCGGGCCGCCCCGGCGGGCGGCCCCACGCCAGAAGTCTGGCCACCGATCCCGATGCCGTCCAAGACGGAAACCGCCGCTCCCATGCACGAACGGCATGATGCGTGCTCGGCCCCGCCGCCCGGGACCGGAGCGGTCGCGGGGGCGGGGCACGGCCGGGCTCAGTCCTCCGGGAGCTCCACGGGGGCGAGTGCGTCGAACAGGTCGCCCGGCCCGGGGTTGGACGCGTCGGTGCCGCCGCCGAAGTGGTGCGCCACGCCCCACACCGCGTTGAGCGCGGTCTGCACCGCGCCCTCCGCCCAGCCCGCCGTCCAGGAGATGTCGTCCCCCGCCAGGAAGAGGCCCCGGTGGCGCTCCTCCAGGCCCTCCTGGTGGAAGTGCGTGAACAGGCGGCGCTGGTAGCGGTAGTGGCCCGGCAGGTTCGCCTTGAACGCGCCCATGAAGTAGGGCTCGTCCTCCCACGACACGGTGACCGGGTCACCGGTGATGTGCGAGCGCACGTCCACCCCGGGGTAGATCTTGGACAGCGAGGAGAGCATGACCTCCAGGCGCTCGCCGGCCGACAGCGGCAGCCACTTGAGCGAGTCGTCGCACCAGGTGTACGACAGGCAGATCGCCGCGGGGCCGTCCGGGTCGGAGCCCTCCAGGAGGTAGGTCCCCCGGGTCATGCGGTCGGTGAGCGTCATGCTCATGGTGTCGCGGCCCGTCTCGGGGTCCTTGTCGCGCCAGAAGGCCCGGTCCACGGGGACGAACAGCTTCGAGGACTCCATGTAGTGGGTGCGCTCGATCGCCGTCCAGTGGTCGATCGGCAGCAGGTCGTCGTCGCAGTCGATCTTGGACAGCAGCATCCAGCTCTGCGCGGTGAACACGGCCGCCGGGTAGGTGCGGACGGAACCCGACGCGTCGGTGACCGTGATGTTCCCCGAGGGCGAGCCCTTCGCCGCGGTGCGGCGCAGGGCGGTGACGGCCGGGCGCGGACCACTCCCGTGCAGCGACTCCAGCGTGGTGCCCTGCGCCCAGTGGACGAGCTTGTCCGGGGCGTCCTCCCAGAGCCGCCGGGGAAGCTGCTGGACACCGCCGCGGATGCCCATGTGGTCGTCGTCCGCGCCCGTGTAGGTGACCCGGAGGATCTCCAGGATGGAGTTGGGGAAGTCCGTGTCCCAGCCGCCCGTGCCGAACCCCACCTGCCCGAAGATCTCGCGGTGGCGGAAGGACGCGAACGCCGGTGACTCACAGAGGAAACCGTAGAAGGTCTGGTTGTCCAGCCCCCGGACGAGATCGTTCCAGATCTCCTTCTGGGTCGCGGTGTCGCGTTCGCGGATCGCGCGCTGCATGCGGCTGTGCTGTGCGCCCTCCTCCAGCGTCCGCTCCCAGGCGCGGGCCACCTCGCGGTAGACCTCGGGCAGGTCGGCGAGGGTCGTGGCGTAGTGGGACTCGCCCTTGAGGTCGACCACGGTGCTCGGGGTGGCCGGGGAGAGCGGGTTGGGGAAGGGGGTCGTCTCCAGGCCGACCCGGTCCACGTAGTGGAGGAAGGCGGTGGAAGAGGGCGGGAAGCGCATCGCGCCCATCTCGGCGACCACGTCGTCGGGGCAGCCGGGGAGCTTCTCGGTGCGCAGGCGTCCGCCGATCCGGTCCGCCTCGTACACGACCGGGCGCAGCCCCATCTTCATCAGCTCGTAGGCCGCCACGATCCCGGAGAGCCCCCCGCCGATGACGGCGACCTCGGTCCCGTGGTGCTGCGGGGGGACCTGCCCGAGCCCGGCCGGGTGCTCCAGGTAGGAGTCGTAGGCGAACGGGAAGTCCGGCCCGCACATGTTCAGCGGCGGTGTGCCGGGCGTGGACGGGGTGCCTGCGGCGGTGGGCACTGCGGACGTCATGGAGCCCCTCCTTCGGGTGGTCGGTGATCGGGCTGCGGGGGGCGGGGCGGCGGTCCGGGCGGCCGGGCGCCCCGGACGGCGGCCCCTGCCGCGGTCGGCACGGCCGGCGCCGGGGACGCGTGCGCCCCGGGGAGCGGGTCAGGCGGTGAGCGCCCGGTAGAGGTCGGGCCGGCGGTCGTCCAGGTAGGAGTGCTCCCGGCGTGCGGCGGCGACGGCGTCCGGCGCGACGTCGCCGACCAGGAGCTCCTCGCCCGGGCCGGCGCGCAGCGTCTCGGTCCCGTCCGGCCCGATGAGCGCGCTCAGGCCCGCGTAGGACAGGTCGCCCTCGGTGTCGCAGCGGTTCACGTAGGCCACATGGAGCTGGTTCTCCAGGGCGCGCACGGGCACCACCCGGGTGGGGACCTCCGTGAAGGGGAGCATCAGGGCGGTCGGCACGACGAGGAGCTCGGTGCCCGCGAGGGAGTGTGCGCGCACGGCCTCGGGGAACTCCACGTCGTAGCAGATCAGGAGGCCGACGCGGAACCCGTCGAGGTCGGCCTGGACGACCGGGTCGGCCCCCGGGGAGAACGCGTCCCGGTCCAGGTCGCCGAACAGGTGGGCCTTGCGGTAGGCGGCCAGGCGCGCACCGGTGCCGTCCACGAGCTGGACGGTGTTGTACACGGCGCCGTCCGCGCGCTCGGGGAATCCGTAGACGAGGGCGACGCCGGTGTCGGCGGCGATCGCCGCGACGGCGTCCGCGAGGGGCCCGTCCGCGGGTTCGGCCATCCGGGCCACCGTCCCGGCTCCGAGGGCGTAGCCGGTGAGCGACATCTCGGGGCCGACGAGCAGGCGGGCCCCGGCCTCGGCGGCCTGTGCGGCGCGGCCGGCGAGCCGGCCGAGCGCGTCGGCGACGTCGCCGCTGCGACCGGCCCCCTGGTCCAGGGCCACACGCAGTGGTCCGCGCGTCATGGGCCGCCTCCCCCTCGGTCGTTCTCGGGCCGCGTCCACTCTAGGCGGGAGATCGTGTCGGAACGGTGCGCCGGAGCAGTGGAAACGTGCGTCTTTCCCCCGTGAATCCGCTCTTCCTTGCGTGTTGGGGCGCGTTCGTGCGCGCATCGCCGCGTGGACCCGCCACGGCGCCGGGCGCGTCCCGGCGGCCGGGCGCGTCGGCGGACACGGCGCCGGGGCCGGGGAGGGTC
>NZ_JBSHDN010000240.1:0-9115 GCF_053616335.1 Nocardiopsis sp. NPDC055824 | reverse complement strand
GGTGCTCGCCCCCGCCCCCGGCACGTGCCGGGGAGGGCGCCGCGCGCGGCGCCCGGACACGGCACCCCGAAGGGCCCCGGGGGGCCGGAACACCGGCGTCGCCCGACCGGGCCGGGGGCGGTGTCCGGCCCCCGCCCGCACCCCTTCGTCCCGGCCCTTTTCCGGGAAGGGCAGCCGCCGGGACGCCTCGGGGCACCCCCTCGGACCGGAACGGGAAAAGGCCTTCCGTGGCACGGGTACTCCGTTCCGACAGCGCCGATAAAAGCGATGTAAACCTGGAAGCAGACGCGGACGACAACCCCCACACCCCTACCCGGGCCATTGTCAAAACGGCATAAAAAATCACTTCCCTCGAAAATCAAAATACTTTCACCTGGCGGGAAGCGCCTAGCGCCACCGCCCCGAAGCAGGGCAGCAGTGTGTTTCACGCCACGAAAGGTGCCTCTCCGAACGCCAGGGCGAAACACGGAGCGTGACTTCACCGACTCCTACCAGGGGAAGGACAAAAAAGTTTCGGTCCGCACTTTTAAGCGCTGCACTGAGGGAAGGAAGAAGGTCCACGAAGTTTTTCCTCCAACCCTCCCACCCACCCACCCGAACGGAATTCCCCGTCGACGCCACCGGCGCTCTGTCCGGACCCACCAGACCACCGGGAGCTCCCTTGCCGAACACCGCCACCACCCCGAAGACGCCCCGGACCGCCCGCAAGCGGACCCGCCCGCTCTCCCGCCCCCGCACACGCACCCCCGGCGAGAACGCCTCCGCCGAGGAGCTGCTGGCCGCGGCGAGGCGCCTGGGCGAGGGCGACCCCCGTGCGGACCGGCTCCGAGAGCGCGTCGTACTGCTCCACCAGCCCCTGGCCAAGAAGATCGCACGCCGCTACCAGGGCCGCGGCGAACCGCTGGAGGACCTGTACCAGGCCGCCATGGTCGGCTTCACCAAGGCGATGCGCGGCTACGACCCCTCCTACGGCAAGCCGTTCGTCGCCTACCTGGTCCCCACGGTCACCGGAGAGGTCAAGCGCCACTTCCGCGACCACACCTGGGCGATGCGCGTCACCCGGACCCAGCAGGAGGAGCGCAGCAAGCTGCGCAGAGTGTCCTCCGACTTCCAGCAGGAGCACGCGCGCACGCCCACGACCGCGGAGCTGGCCGAGAGGATGGACATGTCGGAGGAGGAGGTGCAGCAGCTCGTCCAGGCGTCCAACGCCTACCAGTGCCTGTCCCTGGAGGCCCCGGACACCTCCGGCGGCGAGGAGGAGCCCATGCGCCTGGAGGACCACCTGGGCAGCGAGGACCACGGCCTGGAACTGGTGGACCAGCGCGAGAGCCTCAAGCCGGCCCTCGCCCGCCTTCCCGAGCGCGACCGCCGGCTCCTGGGCCTGCGCTTCTTCTGCGACCACACCCAGACCGAGATCGCCGACCGGATGGGCTGCTCCCAGATGCACGTCTCCCGGCTCCTGTCCGGGGTGCTGGACCGGCTCCGAGCCGAGATGGGCGAGACGACGTCGCAGGCCCGCGCCTGAGGTCCGTACCGCGGGCAGGTACCGGGGGCGCGCGGGGGCCGTGCCCGGCCCCTGCCCGCGGTTCGGGGCCCGAGGGGCCGCCCCCGCTCGGGGCGGTCCCTCCCGTGCACACGCGGGTCCGGAGGGCCGCCATGGGCACAGTCTCCCCAGGCGTCTCCTCCTCGCGCGCACGCGCGCGCGAGGAGGAGCAAGGGGGGAAGGGGAGCCGCGGGCCTTCGGCCCCGTCCTCCCGGAGAGCCCCGCGGGGCCTACGCCCGGGGGCGGGACAGCACGAAGAAGTACAGCACCGCGGTCGCGGCGACCGTCGTCACGCACATCGGCACGAACGCGATCTGGTAGGACTCCGGCTCGTCCGGAAGCGCCTGGAGGATCGCACCGGCGGCGACCGTGCACAGCACCGCGGTCGTGAAGCCGCTCATGTTGACCAGGCCGGAGGCGACACCGGTGCGGCTGGCGGGAATGCCGTCGCGGGCGAAGTCGAAGGAGATCGTCGGCGCGAGGGTCTGGCCCACCGCGCTCACCGCCATCACTGTCAGCCCGGCCGCGACGGGCGCTCCCCCGGGCCACACGACCAGCAGCACCCAGCCCGCGCTCAGCACCGCCCCCAGGGTCAGGGCCAGCCACCGGCGCGCCCGGGGGTGCCGGCCGACCAGGAGGCCGACGAACGGGGCCACCCACAGGCCTCCCGCCGCCAGACCGGTCAGGGTCAGCGCCGCGGTGCCCTCGGCCAGACCCAGCCCGTTCACGAGATACGGGTAGCCCCACAGCACCATCATCATCGTGAAGGGCGCCATCACGGCCGCGTGGTGCGCCATGCCGATGAGCGGGCCGCGCGCGCGAAGGGCCTCCTTGAGCGCCTCCCACACGGAGATCGGGTCGGCCACGGTGGACCGCCCGGCCGCGTCGGCGGGGCGGTCGCGCACGACCAGCAGCACGAGGAGCGCCATCAGCGCGGTCAGGGCCGTGGTGGAGAGGAAGGCGGCCACCCAGCCGACCTGCCCGAGGGCCCACGCGAGGGGCGCCGCGCTCGCCACCTGGCCGATGCCGCCGACCACGCCGGTGAGGCCGCTGACGAGGGCGTAGCGCGCACGCGGGAACCACAGGGCGGCCAGCCGGATGACGTTGAGGAAGACGAGGGCGTCGCCGAGGCCGATGAGGAACCGTCCGGCGACCGCGGTCTCGATCCCGGGCGCGAGCGCGAACAGGCAGGAACCGACCACCATCGCCACCATGCCCATGGCGAGCGTGTAGCGGGGGCCGAGCCGGTCGGCGAGGAGGCCCGCCGGAACCTGGAGGAGGACGTACACCAGGAGTTGGAGCATCGGCAGCAGGGACAGCAGCGCCGGGCCGACGTCGAACCGGGCCTGGGCCTCCAGGGCCGCGACACCGAGGCCGTTGCGGTGCAGCATCGCCAGGAAGTACCCGGCGACGGCGACCGCCCACACGATCCACGCGCGGGCGCCGCCCGCGGGTTCGGCGGGCACGGTGCTCCCGTCCGGGGTAGTCCGGTCACCGGATGTCTGGGTCTGTGTCACTGGACGACTTCTCTCCGTTTTGTACGACCTCTCCAGTGTCCTCCAGAGACCGGACCATCCCTTACACCGGGGTGACAGGGTGCGCAAAACCGGCCGACGCCCGTGTGCGCCGCCGGACCCGGCATCGGCAAGACCCGCGCTTGACAGAGTCAAGAACGCGTAACCAGCAAGAAGTCACCACGAGTCACCAGAAGCACGCCAGGAGTTGCCAAAACGGGTGAGACTCACGACAGCCAGGACGGGACTCAGAGGCCCTTATTCGACCCGCGCCAATCGAACACAGGTACGGGAAAACCCCTCTGACCAGCAGGTTCTCGGTTTTGCCCAGTCGATACGGTTTCGTTAATTGTGACATTGGTCACTCGCAGAAGCCTCGACTGCAAGGGGTGAGTTGCTGCTAGCATCCGGAGCGCAAAGAATAACTACGAGGTAACGACACCGTTCACACCTCACCAACTTTGTGGAGGGAACCCGCCAAGGTCCCAGGACGGGCGGAAACCCTCGAACCGCGGCGACTGTGGCCGCACCGAGCACACGGTCAGCACCGCGGCAACCGAGACCCACTGGAGACGACCTTGAGTCACTGGCGCCTGAACAACCCCCGGGCCTCCCGGGCGAAGTCGGCTCTCGCCAGACGAATCAAGCACAAGCCCCGCCACGCCTTCTGCGCCGAGCGCGCGATCACGGCGCTCCTGGGCGAACTCGTCTCAGCCACCCAGCGCCAGTTCTACTGGTCGGGCACCACCGACATGGCCGTCATGTCGGTCCAGCGCGACGTCAACGTCTGGTGTCGCGACGGGCGCTTCTTCTGGAACGACCTGTTCCACGGGGGCACGGTCTCCCATCCCGCGAGCGACCCGGTCGGCGCCGCCGAGCTCCTCAACCCCTTCGCCCGGGGCCCCGAGCCCGTCTACAGCCACGGTTTCGGCGCCGCACGCCAGCCGGTCGCCGCCTGACACCGCGCCTCCTCTCCCCGCTCCACCGCCGCCCGGCCCCGGTCAGCCGTGCGCTCCGCACCCGCGGTGCTCTGGAAGACTGGGACGGGGGGACACGACGTGTCCCCCCGCGCAGTGAACCGAGCACAGTGAGGAGACCGGGAACCATGATCCTGATCGTCGTCAAGTACAGGGTCAGGCCGGAGGCCGTCGACCGCTTCCTCGACGAGGTCGCCGACTTCACCGCCGCCACCCGGGCCGAGCCCGGGAACCTGTGGTTCGAGTGGTCCCGCAGCGTCGAGCGCGACGACGAGTTCGTCCTGGTCGAGGCGTTCCGGGACGGCACGGGCGAGGCCCACGTCAACAGCGACCACTTCCGCGAGGGCCTGGCCCGCATGAAGCCGCTGCTCGCCGAGACCCCGCTCATCGTCAGCCGCTCCGTGGAGGGCGAGGGCTGGGACCGCATGGGCGAGCTCACCGTCGACGCCTAGGCGTGTCGGCCCCCCGCCCCCTCGGGCGGACCGCCGGGCGGGTTAGTCTGCCGGTCGGTCATCCGACGAGGGGAAGGCGGTCCGTGGGCACCTACGTGGCGAGCGAGGATCGGTACGAGACGACGGAGTACCGCAGGAGCGGTGACAGCGGGCTGCACCTGCCCCGCCTGTCGCTGGGCCTGTGGCAGAACTTCGGCGCGGACCGCGACCAGGAGAACCAGCGCCGCATCCTGCGCAGGGCGTTCGATCTCGGCGTGTTCCACTTCGACCTCGCGAACAACTACGGACCGCCGCCCGGGGCCGCCGAGGAGAACCTCGGCCGCGCCCTGGCCGAGGACTTCGCCCCCTACCGGGACGAACTGGTCATCACCACGAAGGCCGGGTGGGTCATGGGCCCCGGCCCCCACCAGCGGGGCGGGTCGCGCAAGTACCTGCTCTCGTCGCTGGACCGGTCCCTGGCCAGGATGGGCCTCGACCACGTGGACGTCTTCTACAGCCACCGGCCCGACCCGGACACGCCGCTGGAGGAGACCATGGGTGCCCTCCACCACGCCGTGGTGTCCGGCCGGGCGCTGTACGCCGGCATCTCGTCGTACGGCCCCGCCGCGACCAGGGAGGCCGCCCGCATCATGCGGGAGCTGGGCACCCCGCTGACCGTGCACCAGCCGTCGTACTCGATGCTCAACCGGTGGGTGGAGGGCGGCCTGCTGGAGGCGGCGGCCGACGAGGGCATGGGCGTGGTGGCGTTCTCGCCGCTGGCCCAGGGCGTGCTGACCCCGCGCTACCTCGGCGGCGAGGTGCCACCGGACTCCCGCGCGGGCGTGGGCCGCCCGAGCTGGCGCGACAACATGCTGTCCGAGGAGGTCCTGGAGCGGGCGCGCGCCCTGGACGCCATCGCCTCGGAGCGCGGCCAGACGCTCGCCCAGATGGCGATCTCCTGGGTGCTGCGGGACCAGGGGCCGCGCACGGTGACGACCGCGCTCATCGGGGCGTCGAGCGTGGAGCAGCTCGAACAGAACCTCGCCGCGCTGGACTCCCCCGGGTTCAGCGACGAGGAGCTGCGGCGCATCGACGAGTGGGCCGTGGACTCCGACGTCAACATCTGGTCCGGGGCCACCGCCTCCCGCCCGTAGGGCGTGTGCCGGGGGCCGCGCGGCGCACGCGGCTCCCCGGGGCCGCCCTTTGGGGCCCGTCTCCGGCGGGGTCCCGGGCGGTCCCTTTTCCGGGCGTCGGGGGCGGGCGCGCGCGTTCACCGGGTTTCGCGGCGAAGTCGGGCACAACAGATCTTCGGATCCGAACCACCAAAGGGTGACATAAGGGCACACACCCTCCGTGAACCGGTCGGAAGCGTGCTCTATCAGCGATCTTCTCGGGTTACGGTGACTCCTGAGAAACCTCCGGCAGACGCACCGGGCCGTCCTGGCGGGCCCCGAGGCGTCCTCCGCCCCTGGCCCCCCAGAGGACCCATGCGCCCCCTCAACCCCGACGAGCCCACCCAGCTCGGGGAGTTCCGCCTCATCGCCCACCTCGGCTCCTGCGGCATGGGCCGCGTGTACCTGGGCGCGGACCCGCACGGGCGCCCCGCCGCCGTCACGGTCGTCCGCGCCGCGTACGCCGTCGACCTGGACTTCCGTGCCCGCTTCGCCCGCGAGGCCGCCCTCGCCCCCCGGACCGTCGGCCGCTTCGCCCCGCCCCTCCTCGGCCACGACCTGTCCGCCCCCGTCCCCTGGACCGCCACCGCGTACGTCCCCGGCCCCACACTGCGCGAGCTGGTGGAACGCACCGGGCCCCTCCCCCCGGCGGCGGCGGCCGTCCTCGCCCGGGGGATCGCCGAGGCCCTGGACACGGCCCACGGCGCGGGCGCCGTGCACCGGGGCCTCACACCCTCGACCGTCCTGGTGGACGCGCACGGCCCCCGGCTCATCGACTTCGGCGTCGCCAGGGCCGTGGACGAGGCCCGGCTCACCCGCCCCGGCGAGGGCGTCGGCTCCGCCGCCTACACGGCGCCCGAACTCCTCTCCGGCGGCGGGGCCGCCGCCGCCGGCGACCTGTTCTCCCTCGGCGGAGCCCTGCTGTTCGCGACCACGGGGGCCGACCCCTTCGGGGAGGGGCATCCCTCGACCCTGCTGTACCGGGTCCTGCGCGAGCCGCCCTCCCTGGACGGGGTCCCGGGCCCCCTGCGCCCGCTCGTGGCCGCGTGCCTGGACAAGCTCCCCGAGAACCGGCCGACCGCGCAGGAGGTCCTCGACCACCTCGGCGGGCCGCTCCCCGAGGAGCCCCCGACCGCCCCGTGGCTGCCGCCGCGGGCCCGCGCCGCGGTCGCCGCGGCCGAGGAGTCCTACCGCTCCGCGGTCGGCCCCCGGGCCGGCGGCCCCCCGGCCCCCGATCCCTGGGCCGCGCTCGCTCCGGGCGCCCGGCCGGCGCCCCCCGCACGCACCCCTCCCCGGCGGCGGGGCAGGGCCGTGCTGCGCGTCGCGGCCCTCCTGGGCGTGGCGGTCCTCCTCGCGGGCGCGGGCCTGTTCGCCGTCGCGGCCCCGGCGTGGGAGGCGGCCGGGGGGACCGGCGCCGCCCGCGACTGCTCCGCGTCCGGAAGCCTGGCCGGGAACCTCGCCCTCACCGGCCCGCCGCAGGTCATGTTCCCCCCGGACGTGCCCCTCGAACTCTCGTTCTCCCCCGACGGCACCGTCCTGGCCGTCTCCCAGGTCGACCGCGTGACCCTGTGGGACTGGGAGGGGTCGCGGCCCCTGGCCCGGATCGACAACGAGGAGGCCACGGTGCCCCCCACCCCGGCCGCTTTCAGCCCGGACGGCTGCCTGCTCGCCTACGGCACCCTCCACGGGACCGCCGTCACCGACCTGTCCACGGGCAGGGCGTGGAACGTCGGACCGGAGCAGGCCGTCCGGTCCGTCGCCTTCAGCCCCGACGGCTCCTCGCTGGCCGTGGGCGTGCGGAGCGACCCCGGGGCGCGGTTCCTGCACCTCTACGAGACGGAGCGCTGGAAGCTGACGGCCGCCCTGCCCGGCTCCGGGAGTCTCGGCGCGATCCAGTACTCGCCCGACGGCACCACCGTGGCGGGCGGCGAGGTGGGCGGCGGCGTCGCGGTGTGGCGCACGGGGGCCGGGGGGCTCGACCGGCTGGGCCTGGTCGACGAGCGCGCGCGGGTGGGCGCGGACGCCTTCGACATCCTCCCGGACGGCTCGGGCGTCCTGCTCATCCGCTCGGACCGCGTCCTGCTGGTCGAGCCGCAGAACGAACGGGTCCTGCGCGAGTTCGTGCCCGACGACGAGGACCACTTCCTGGTCGACGTCGCCTACAGCGAGGCGAGCGGCCGGGTCTTCGCCGCCATGCTGGCCCCGGGCGCCGGGTCGGGCAGCACGATGGCGTGGGACTACGGCGACGCGGCCAGCGCCCGGCTCGGCCCGGACCTGCCCCGGCTGTTCCCGCTCGTCCTGTCCCCGGACGGGTCGCGGCTCGCCGGGCTGCGAGCGGACACCGGCGACCTGGCCGTCTACGACACCGACCTGTCGCTGCTCGGGGTGATCGGCGACTGACCCGGGCGGGCCGCAACCGGTCACTCGTCCGGGCGGTCCGCCCACGAACCGCTACATTGGCGGAGGAACCCTCCCGAGCACCGCCCCGACCCCGCGCGACCGCCCCCGCGCCGGTGCCCTGACGCAGTGAGGAACGCGTACCCGCCGTGCAGCCCCTCGCCTCCGACGACCCCCGGCACATCGGCCGCCACAGGCTCCTCTCCCGCATCGGCGCGGGCGGCATGGGCAGGGTGTACCTGGCGCGCACCCCGGACGGCCACCTGCGCGCGCTCAAGGTGGTCAAGGAGGACCTGGCCCACGACACCGGGTTCCGGGACCGGTTCGCGCGGGAGGTCCGCGCCGCCCGGCGGGTGCGCGGCCCCTTCACCCCGGCCGTGACCGACGCCGACACGGACGCCGACGTCCCGTGGATGGCCACCGAGTACGTGCCCGGCCCCACGCTGAAGGAGGCCGTGAGCGCGAACGGCCCCTTCCCCGGCCCCTCGCTGCTGGTTCTGGCCCTCGGGCTCGCCCGGGCCCTGGAGACGGTCCACGAGGCGGGGCTGATGCACCGCGACCTGAAGCCGGGCAACATCCTGCTGTCCCCGCGCGGCCCGCAGGTCATCGACTTCGGCATCGCCCGCGCCGTCGAGGGCACGGTGCTCACCCGCACCGGGCAGACCTTCGGCACACCCGCCTACACCTCGCCCGAGCAGATCACGGGGCACGGCGTCTCCCAGCTCAGCGACCTCTTCTCCCTGGCGGGCGCGGTGGTCTTCGCCGCCTCGGCGGAGCCCCCGTTCGGCTCCGGGCGCCCGGTCGACTCCCTGCGCCGGATCATGGCCGACGAGCCCGCCCTGGGTGCGGTCCCCGAGGGCCCCCTGCGCGACGTGCTGGCCCGCTGCTTCGCCAAGGACCCCGCCGGACGGCCCGACGCCGCGGAGGTCCGGGGAGAACTGTCCGCGCTGCCCCTTCCGTCGGCCGAGCACGGCTGGCTTCCCGCCCCCGTGACGGAGCAGATCGACGCCCGGGAGGGCGAGGTCCGGAGGGCGGAGGAGGCCGGGCGCACCACCGTGGACCTGGGGGGCGGGGCCCCGGC
>NZ_JBSHDN010000239.1:0-9133 GCF_053616335.1 Nocardiopsis sp. NPDC055824 | reverse complement strand
GTGGCACGGCGTGCCACGGCCCCGGACGCGCGGTCTCGCGCGGATCAGGCCCGGATCGGCCCGGGCGGCCCCGTCAGGAGGCCCCGGGCGGCGTCGCGGAGGGGAGGGTCCGGACGCCCGTCCCGGCGGCTGACCGCTCCGTGCGGGGAGCGGTCAGGGCGCGGCGAAGCGCGCGTCGCCGTCCAGGTACTCGGTGGGGTCGGTGAGGCCCGCCTCCCGGAACGCCTCGGCCCGTTCGTAGCAGGTCCCGCACGTCCCGCAGTGGATGTCGCCCCCCTTGTAGCAGGACCAGCTGAGCCCCAGCGGCGCGCCGAGGCGCACGCCGTGCCGGGCGATGTCGGCCTTGGACCACGTCATGAAGGGGGTCTCGACGCGCGGTGCGGTGAACCCCTCGTTGGCGACCGCCACCAGGTTGCGCAGCGCGTCGACGAAGGCCGGGCGGCAGTCCGGGTACACGAAGTGGTCGCCGGCGTGCATCCCGAGCGCCACCGTGTCGGCCCGGCGGGCCACGGCCATCGACACGGCGAGGTTGGCGAGCACGGCGTTGCGGTTCGGGACGACCGTGGCGCGCATGGCCTCCTCCGCGTAGTGCCCGTCGGGGACGGTCACCCGGTCGTCGGTGAGGGCCGAGCCCGTGAGCAGCGACCCCAGTCCCGACAGGTCCAGCACGTGGTGTTCCGCACCGTAGTGGCGGGCGATCTCCCGGGCCGAGTCGATCTCCTTCCGGTGCCGTTGCCCGTAGTCGACCGTGAGGGCCACCAGCCTGAACCGCAGCGCCGCGAAGTGCGCCAGCAGTGTCGTGGAGTCCATCCCCCCGGACAACACCACGACCGCGGTGAAGGGGTCGCGCGCGGCATCGTCGTGGAACGCGTCCTGTGCTTCCATCGGCATCTCCATCCCCATGGGGCGGCTCGGCGCCGGGGCGGCGCCCGGGCCCCGGCGGCTGTCATGTGGTCACAGTGTCGTGCGGGCGCGACCGGGGCACATCACGGCCCGCGACCGAAATGTTCTCGCGCGGTACCGAAGTGGCGCCGGACCCGGTCAGGGGCCGCCGACCAGGATCTCCCACGTCCCGGGACCGCCGAGGACCTTGCCGAATTCGCCCCGGCCGGAGATGCCGAGCTTGCGGTAGGCGCTCGACAGGTGCAGCTCCACGGTGCGGCGGGTGATGTGCCGGTTGCCGGCGATCGTCTTGTTGGCCTGGCCCAGGAGCGCGTCGATCAGGATCTCCCGTTCGCGCGGCGTCAGGGCGAGGATGCCCCGCACCGACACGTCCTGCGGGGCGCGCCCCTCCAGGGCCACCAGCTGGAGGCGTACGCGGTCGGCGAGGTCGCGCGCCCCCCGGTCGACGGCCAGCCCCGCCGACCGGCTCAGCGCGGCCACCGCCTCCTTGTGCCGGCCCAGTCGCGCCAGCACCGTCCCCAGCTCGGCGGTGGTCCTCGCCGTCTCGAGGTCGTGCCCGGTGCCCTGGAGCAGGTCGACCGCCGAGTGCAGCAGCTCCAGCGCCGCGGGGCCCCCGGAGAGCGAGCCCCACACGCGCAGTGCCCGCGCGCGCTCCTGCGGCGAGCCGGTCCCCTCGGCGAACTCCAGCTGCCTGCGGGCGACCCGCAGCGCCTCGTCGCGTGCCCCCGTCTTGGCCAGGAGCACGGCTCCCTCGCTCCGCCAGCAGAGCGTCCCCGGCCCCGCGGCCCCCGCCTCCTCGCGGCGGCGGACGATCCCCAGCAGCTCCTCGGCGCCCTCGGTCAGCTCACCGGCCCTCACGCGCAGCCTCGCCCGGGCGAGCGGGACGTCGGCGTCGTACCAGGCGGGCGGCACGTGGCCCTCGTGGTGGTGGCGGCGCAGCAGGGCCTCCGCCCCGGCGGGGTCGCCCAGGTCGAGCTGGACGTTGGCCAGCAGGCCGACGAGGCGGGTCCGGAACCTGCCGTAGCCGTGGCCCGCGTGGGCCGGCAGGTCCGACAGCCGCTCGGTGAGCACGTGCCGTGCCGCCTGGAGGTCGCCCGCGGCGTAGTGCCCGGCGGCCTCGGCGAGCTCGACCTCCGCACGCACCCAGCGGGGGAGGCGGTCCAGGTCGTCGACGAGCGCGCGCCGGCGCGCGAACGCCTCGGCCCGGTGGCCGCAGCCGACGAGCACCGACAGCGCGGCGGGGAGCGCCGCCGGGTGCAGCAGGAGGTCGTCCAGGTCGTGGTCCAGGGCCTCGCGCGCCTCGGCGAGCGCGACCGCGGGCACCCCGTCCAGCTGGTGGGAGGACAGCGCCCCCATGGCCGTGGCGGCGGGAGGGCGCGCCGCGCCGCCGGCGCCGCGGGCGCCCGCCGCGGGGGCCGTCGGCACGGGCGCCATGGACCGGCCGTAGGCCAGGAAGGACCGCGGCCAGTCCTCGCGCTCCGTGCCGGCGACCACGTCCCGCACCGCGTCCAGGACGGCGCGCTCGTCGTCGCGGCGGTCGTCCTCGCACAGCGTCGCGCCGATCAGGCCGAGCAGCCGGCGGCGGACCGACGCGTCGGCGGTGCGGCCGAGGATCTCCACCGCGGCGCGCAGCCCCGTCCGCCGGTCGAGCGCGATCCGGGCGGACGCGAGTTCGGGCGCGACGCGGGCCCAGGCGTCCTCGGTCCCGGCCTGGGCGGCGTACTCCAGGTAGCGGACCCGGTCCCGGGCGGAGGTGTCGGGGGCCCGGGCGGCCGTGATCATGGCGGTCGCCGACCAGGGGGTGTCCAGGGGGACCGTCGAGGCCGCCAGGTGCCGGGCCGGCCGCTGCCCGGCGTCGCGGCGCCGGTGCAGGAAGGTGGCGGCGGCCAGGTGGGCGGCGTTGCAGCTCATCACGGTCATCGAGCCGAGCAGCGCGGTGCCCAGCAGCGGGTGGCGGAGCGCCACCGCGTGGTCGTCGGTGACCAGGCGCATCCGGACCAGGAGGTCGAGTGTGGCCAGCGTGTCCTCGAGGGGGGTGCCGCTGAGGCGCGCCACGAGCGCCGGGTCGGCCTCGCCGGAGGTGGACGCCACGACGATCGCCTCGGCCACCCGCCGGGCCCGGTGGTCGACGCGGTTGGCCCGTCCGATGACCGCCTCGGCCACGGAGGGGATCACGGCCTCGCGCAGTGCGGCCGCCGTGCGTGGAGGGATCGCCTGGGCCCGTATCCAGTCGCCCACGGCGCCGACCATGAACGGGTTGCCGGCGGTGATCCGGTGGCACGTGTCGACCAGGCCGGCGTCGGGGCGGCGGCCGAGCCGCTCGTGCAGCAGCGCGCCGGTCTCCCGCACGGACAGGCCGGTCAGGGTGGCGGTGCGGGCGCCGAGCAGCAGGTCCGCGAGCTCGGAGGGCGCCACGGGGGGCTCGCCGCTCCTGGTCGAGGCGACGAGGGTCACCGGCAGGTGCGCGACGTCCCGCAGGGCGTCCCGGAGCCGGACGAGCGAGGCCGGGCCCGCCAGGTCGACGTCGTCCAGCGCGATCAGCAGGGGGGCGTCCCGGGTCAGCGACTCCACCAGTTCCCGGAACCCGGCCGGTACGCCGTCCGCGGCGGGTTCCCGCGCGGGCGCGCCACCCGGGTCGACGCGGGCCCGCGGGCGCGCGGCGGCGTCCTCCGGCCCCTGCGGCTCCGCGGGGCGGTGGTCGGCGGCCAGCCGGAGCAGGTCGTCCGCGAGCGCGGCGACCAGCCGGTTCGCGTGCCGGGAGCACGCGATGAACGCCGCGCGGCCGTCGTGGCCCGGTGCGGGACGGCACACCGAGGCGAGAAGACTGGTCCGTCCCACCTTGGGCTCCCCCGTGACCACGTGGGAGGTGAGCCCCGTGCGCCTGCTGTGGTGGTGGGCCGACCGCAGTCTCGCGACCAGCTCGGCCCTGCCCGCGATCTCACCGTGCCGTGTCGGCGTGTCCAGCATCGTTGTCCTCGTGATCGGAGAAACCGAACCGATGGAGCCCCCGTCGGGGCCGTGGTCCGGGGCGGACGGAGGCGTCCGTGCCGCCCCGGCACGGCTGTCGGGGGTCAGGAACCGGGACGGGCGACCAGGACCGCGCCCTGGTCGCCGATCCCGTGGGGGCGGGCGGCGAAGTGGCGCTCCAGGGCCGGTTCCAGGGCGGCCCTGACCTCGTCGGCCCCGGGGTGGAGCTGGTACCAGAAGTCGGTCAGCACGGTCGCCGCCGCCGCGGCGCGCTTCGCCGGCTCCTCCTCGGCGAAGCGGACCGAGGCCTCCGTGCGGTGCAGCGAGAACTCCCCGAAGCCCCGTTCGGCGAGGAGGCGGGCGGCCGTCGCCAGCAGGTAGCCGTGGTGGTCGCGGGGGTCGCCGGAGACCGGGGCGCAGACGTCGTTGAACAGCCCCAGGACCTCGCTGTCGGCTCCGCCGACGATCAGCACGATCTTCGCCTCCGGGGCGTCCGGGTCGCAGACCCGGACCATCTCCGTGACGGCTTTCTCGACGTCGTCGACGAAGGGGAGGACCCACGCGCCGTAGACGGCGTCGAAGGAGGCGTCGGGGAAGGGGAGGTCCTCGGCGGTTCCCGCGAAGACGCTCACCCCGGCTTCGGCGGCCTCGTCCCGCATCGACTCCACCAGTTGCGCGTGCGGCTCGACGGTGGTGCAGTGCCCGATCCGGGCGGCGACGGCGCGGGAGAGTTCCCCGATGCCGCCGCCGACGTCGAGCACGTGACGGTTGGCGGCCATGAGGCTCTGGACGAGGGAGAGCTCCTCACCGCGTTCGAGCCTGGTCGCGAACCCCACCCATCCGTCGCCGGTCACCCTCCGCGGGCCGCGGAACCGGGCGGGAAGCAGGTCTCGGGGCCCCAGCGCGGGGTGCTCCAGGACCTGGGCGAGGGTGAGCCGTGTGCCCCCGGGTTCCCGGGGGGTGCTGCCGTGTGCCGGTGTATCGGCTCGTGCTTCGGTCATGCTCTGCGCACCTCTCTTAGCCGTGGGGGAGGGGGCCGTGTCCGGGGGAGTGCGGCCCTCTCCGCGGTCCCGTGTCGCCTGCGGCGCCGACCGCGGGCGGGAGCCCCGTCCTCGAACGTCCCGGAACGGACCGTGCCGCCGTGGTTCGCCGGTCCCGGCGCCGACCGCATGGGGAGGTATCCCCGTGAGGTGGAGGGGAAAACCGCGGGGTGGTGGAATTCCCCCTCCGGTTTTCCCGCTCCCGACCCGGAGGCCGCCGGAAAGGGATTTCCCCCGGTGGCAATGGCGGGCGGGAGATGTGTTTCCCGAGCGTGCGCGCGGAGGGTCGGAAACCGTGGGCGGCGCGGCCTCGCGCCGACCCCGCCCGGGAGCCCGTGTGGCAGGGACTGTCGCAGGTGGCGCCTGGGGTGATGGCCCTGTTTGAGGCGGTCCGGGGGTCCCCTTTCCGGCTTCGCCGGAATTCCCTTGTGCGGGAATCCCGGAGCGGACCCGACTGTCGAACGGGGGACTCCGGTAAGCGGTGCGGTCGCACGAAAGAGCGAAAATTTCGGGCTGCCCGTTGTTTTTCCCGGGGCCGCCTCAAGAACAAATCGGTCTTCTTGTGTATATTGCCGGTCGAATTAAGCGGTGTATGGCAAGAAGGGAACCCGCAGGGGGTCAGTCCCGCTCGCCCATGAGGGAGATCTGCTCGCTGACCGCCCGGAAGCCCTGTTCGAGGGCGCGCAGGTCCTCCATGCGCAGGCCCATGAGGATGTCCCTGCGGAACGGGCGTGCCACGGCCAGGCGCCGTACGACCGAGGTGCCGAGGGGGGTGGCGTGGACGCGGCGGACGCGGTGGTCGTGGGGGTCGGTCGAACGCGTGGCGACGCCCTGGCCCACGAGCCGGTCGAGAAGGCCGGACATCGACGCCATGGAGACGCCGAACGAGGCGGACAGGCTTCTCCCCGTCGCCCCCTCCTCGGTGGTGACCAGGATCATCAGCACTTTGAGCTGTTGGATCGTGAGGTCCATCGAGAGCAGGTTCTGGAGGAGGGCGGTCAGTACGGCCTCCTCCATGGAGCCGTTCAGGGTCTGGATCTCGTTCACGATGCGTTCGCGTTCGTGTTCGCCCTGTTCAGTCACCTCTCGTGGCATACCGCCATGATAGATCGCCGCGCGCGGGCCACCCCCCGACTCCAATACTTAGGACGATGCTAACCTTTTTGAGCACGGTTCACAGACACCTCCGTCGCAGCGCGTGACGAACGCCCCGATCCCCCGCGGAGCCCCGTCGGGCGGCGCCGCCGCCCCCGAGAGGACCTCCGGCCCCGCGCCCGCCGCCCCGCTGCGACACGTCGGCAACGAAGTGAGGACGGCACATGACCACAGCCTCCGGCGCGACCTCGAACATCGACGACCAGATCGAAGAGGTGGACCTCGAAGCGCTACGGGCCAGATACGCCCGGGAGCGCGACCGCCGCATCCGCCCCGACGGAGCGACCCAGTACCGCACGGCCGCCGGCGAGTTCGGCTACTACGCGAAGGACCCGTACACCCCGCGGACCGAGCGGGAGGCGCTGACGGACACCGTGGAGGTGCTCGTCATCGGCGGCGGGTTCGGCGGGCTCACCACCGGGGCACGGCTGCGGCAGGCGGGCGTCGAGTCCCTCCGGATGATGGACGAGGCGGGCGACTTCGGCGGGACCTGGTACTGGAACCGCTACCCGGGCATCCACTGCGACATCGAGTCGTACTCCTACATGCCCCTGCTGGAGGAGGTCGGCTACGTGCCCAAGTGGCGCTACGCCCCCGGGGAGGAGATCCGGCAGCACGCGGTGGCGATCGCCGAGACCTTCGGCCTGTACCGCGACGCGCTGTTCCACACGCGGGTCACCGGCCTGGAGTGGGACGAGCAGGCGGACGAGTGGGTGGTCGAGACCGACCGCGGCGACCGCATGCGCGCCCGGTTCGTCATCACCTCCTCGGGCACGCTCACCCAGCCGAAGCTGCCCGGCATCCCCGGCATCGAGACCTTCCGGGGCCACACCTTCCACACGAGCCGGTGGGACTACGGCTACACGGGCGGCGACCAGGAGGGCGGGCTCGACGGCCTCGCGGACAAGAGGGTCGCGGTCGTGGGCACCGGGGCCACGGGCGTCCAGGTCATCCCGCACCTGGGCCGCGACGCGCAGCACCTGTACGTGTTCCAGAGGACCCCCTCCTCGGTGGACGTGCGCGACAACCGGCCCACCGACCCGGAGTGGGCGGCGTCCCTGCGCCCGGGCTGGCAGCGCGAGCGCATGGAGAACTTCCTCGCGATCGTCTCCGGCGAACAGGTCGGGACCGACCTGACCCGGGACGGCTGGACGTCGACGGCGCGGCTCCAGCGCAAGATGATCACCGGCACGCTGGACACCGGCCTCCCCCCGGAGGAGCGCGAGAGGATCGACGAACTCGTCGACGCGCGGAAGATGAACCAGATCCGGGCCCGCGTGGACGAGGTCGTCGACGACCCGGCCACGGCCGAACTGCTCAAGCCCTGGTACCGCTACATGTGCAAGCGGCCCTGCTTCAGCGACCACTACCTCCAGACCTTCAACCGGCCCGACGTCACCCTCGTCGACACCGCCGACCACGGCGGCATCACGCGCATGACCGAGGACTCGATCGTCGTCGGGGACACCGAGTACCCCGTCGACTGCGTCGTCTTCGCCACCGGGTTCGACGTGGGCCGCTCCGGGGTCATGTCCGGCACGCTTCCGGTGCGCGGGCGCGGCGGTCGGGGGCTGCTGGAGTCGTGGAGCCGCGGGCCCAGCACGCTGCACGGCTTCTACAGCAACGGGTTCCCCAACCTCTTCCACCTGGGGGCACTGCAGAACGCGAACTCCGTGAACTTCGCGCACATCCTGCTGGAGCAGGCCGAGCACATCGCCGTCGTCGTCGCCGAGGCCCGCAAGAGCGGCGTTCCCGTGGTCGAGCCCTCGCAGGAGGCGGCCGACGAGTGGGGCCGGACCGTCCGGGAGACGGCGCACGACAACTCCGCGTTCCAGGCCGAGTGCACGCCCGGCTACTACAACCGCGAGGGGGCCGGCGTCCACGGCGGCTCCTCCTACAGCCCGGGCCCCGTCGCCTTCCACCGGCTGCTCGGGGACTGGCGCAAGAGCAGCATCGGCGACGTCCTGGGCGCGAAGCCGTGACCCGTCCGCCCCGACCGAAGGGAAACCGTATGGAACCGCACCGCCGCACGACGCGACGCACGGTGATCGCCCGTGCGCTTCCGGCCCTCGTCCTCGCGGTCGCGGCGACGGGCTGCGCCGACGCCGCCGCCACCAGCACGGACGGCGAGGGGGACCGGACGGCCGAGCTGCTCGTCCAGGTCACCTCCGTCCACGAGGAGACGGGGATGACCCTCCTGGAGGGGCCGACCTTCGCCCCCGACGGAGGCCTCCTGGTCGTCGACGTCACCGCACCCGCCGGGGAGCCCAAGGTGCTCAGGGTGGACACCGGCTCCGCCGAGGTGGAACCGGTCTTCACGCACGGGGACGGCGCGTACACGTCGGCCCAGTTCAGCCCGCTCGACGACCGGCTGTACCTGACGGACTTCGCCGGGGGGAGGATCGACAGCATCACCCCGGAGGGGGAGGACCACACCACGTTCTTCTCCGGGGACGTCGACGGGACGCCCATGCAGCCGGACGACCTGGCCTTCGACGAGGCGGGGAACATGTACGTCAGCGACTCGACCGGGTTCGGCGATCCGGCCTGGGAGCCCCGGGGCCGGGTCGTCAGGATCGACGGTGAGACGGCCGAGGCGACCGTCCTGGCGGACGAGCTCCCGGCGCCGAACGGCATCTCGTTCAGGGAGGACTTCGGGGGCCTCTGGGTCGGCCAGTACGCCGCGAACCGCGTCGACCACTACGAGCTCGACGAGGACGGGACCTCGGTGGTGACCTCCCACGCCGCCATCCACTTCGACGGCGGCACGAGCCGGATCGACTCCATCGCCGTCGACGCCGAGGGCAACCTCTACCAGGCGGTCCACGGTCAGCCGAGCATCTTCGTGTACAGCTCGACGGGTGAGCACCTGGCGACGGTGAGCGTGCCGTCCGAGGCCGCCGAGGGCCTGGAGTCGGCGACCAACGTCGCCATCGCGCCGGGCACGACCGACGCGTACATGACCGTGAGCGGCGAGGACGGCGGGTTCGTCTACTCGTTCGAGGCCCTGGGCGAGGGGATCCGCCAGACCAACGGGGGCTGACCCACGCAGGGGCGGGCAACCGCCC
>NZ_JBSHDN010000238.1:0-9223 GCF_053616335.1 Nocardiopsis sp. NPDC055824 | reverse complement strand
GGCGGGCCCGCGGCCAGTCCGGGGCCGCCGCCCGCACCGCGCGGGCCGGCCGCCACCGGGAGAACGCCCCATGGAAGCCCGTGGGGCCGTCCGGCCGCCGCCTCCGCCTCCGGAGGCCGGATCCCCGCACACGTGCACGACCTCCAACGGCCGCCGCGCCCCCCGACCGCACCGACAGTGCGGCTCCGCGCCGACCGGGACACCCGTACAACCCGAACCCCCGCCACACCCCGGCGGGGACGCTTCGCGTCCATCGTTCCCACACTGGCGAAAGGCGGCGAAGGTGCTGCGATTCATCGTCAGGCGTCTCCTTCAGCTGATCCCGACACTGGGCGGCCTGTCGATCCTGCTGTTCGTCTGGCTGCAACGGCTGCCGGGCGGACCCGAGTACGCCCTCCTCCCCGACGACGCGACCTCCGAGCAACGAGCCCAGCTGCGGCGCTCCCTGGGCCTGGACGAACCGATCACGGTCCAGTACCTGGCCTTCCTGCGCCGCATCCTCCAGGGAGACCTGGGCGCCTCCCTCCAGACCGGCAGACCGGTCCTCGAAGAGTTCTTCACCCGCTTCCCGGCCACCTTCGAGCTCGCCGTCACCGCGATGCTCATCGCGACCGCGGTGGGCATCCCGCTCGGCTACCTGGCCGCGCGCAGGCGCGGGTCCGTACTGGACTTCGCCGCGGTGGGCGGGTCCCTCCTCGGGATCTGCACCCCGGTCTTCTTCCTCGCCTTCATCCTGAAGGTGGTCTTCGCCGAGCGGCTGGGCTGGTTCCCGTCCGCGTTCCGGCTCTCCCCGGGCATCAGCCGCACGGACCTCTCCGGGTTCGCCGTCCTGGACGGGCTGCGGACCGGCGAGTTCGACGTGGTCGCCGACGCCCTCGCGCACCTGGTGCTCCCCGGGCTCGCGCTCGCCTCGATCCCGCTCGCGGTGATCGTCCGCATGACCCGCGCCAGTGTCCTGGAGGTGCTGGAGGAGGACTACGTCCGCACCGCCAACGCCAAGGGCCTGCACCGCAACACCGTGCGCACCCGCCACGTGATGCGCAACGCCATGCTCCCCGTCGTCACGTCCATCGGCCTGCTCACCGGAAGCCTGTTCGCCGGCGCGGTCCTCACCGAGAGCGTGTTCGCGTTCCCCGGGATCGGTTCGTTCGTGTACGCGGCCACGCAGACCCGCGACTACCCGGTCCTCACCGGGTTCATCCTGCTCATCGCCACTATGTACGTGTTCATCAACCTCCTGGTGGACATCTCCTACAGCCTCCTCGACCCGAGAGTGCGGGCCCAGTGATGCCAACGACACCGAGCTCCCAGAACCCGTCCCGGGCCGAGGACGCGTCGGACGCCGGGGGCCCGCTCCTCGGACGGAAGGCGGCCCGCGTCGACCGCCTCGCCGAGCTCATGGGCGAGCGCGACGAGAGCGGCCACGGCTCGGGGATCTGGCGCACCGCCTTCGCGCGGATGCGCCGCAGCCCCATGGCGATCACCGGCGCCGTGATCGTCGTCGTGTTCGTCGCCGTGGCCCTGCTCTCACCGCTCATCGCGCCCTACTCGCCCACCTCGCAGGCCTGGGGCGACGAGGTGTTCCCGAACCAGAACATCTTCGTCGGCCCGCGCGGCGAGAACTGGCTGGGGCTGGACAACCTCGGCCGCGACCAGTTCTCCCGCATGGTCGTCGGCGCCCGCCAGACCCTCATGGTCGGCGTGGTCGCCACCCTGGTCGGCTTCGGCGCCGGCGCGCTCCTGGGCGGCGCCGCCGGGGCCGCGTCGGTCCTCGGCGGGCGCTGGGGCCGCCAGCTCGACAACGTGGTGATGCGCGTCATCGACATGATGCTCGCGCTGCCGACGCTGCTCCTCGCGGTCACCGTCGCCGCCCTCGTCGGGCCGAGCCTCACCACGGTCATGATCGCCGTCGGCGTCGCCCAGGTCCCGGTCTTCGCCCGCCTCCTGCGCGGCGCGATGATCTCCCAGGGCAACCGCGACTACGTCCTGGCCGCACGCGCCCTGGGGGTGCGCAAGCGCAGGATCGCGCTCACGCACATCCTGCCGAACTCGCTGGGCCCGGTGATCGTGCAGTCCACCCTCACCCTGGCCACCGCCATCATCGACGCTGCGGCCCTGTCCTACCTGGGTCTGGGCAACCCGGACCCGGCCTTCCCCGAGTGGGGGACGATGCTCGCCGACGCCCAGCGCTTCCTGTCCAGCGCCCCGCAGCTGGCCGTGTACCCGGCCCTGGCCATCATCGTCACCGCCCTGGGCTTCACCCTCCTGGGTGAGGCGATGCGGGAAGCGCTCGACCCGAAGCTGAGGAAGTGACCATGAGTTCCAGCACGCCGCTGTTGGCGGTGGACGAGCTGTCCGTGGTGTTCCGCGGGCGCGGTTCCGACCCGGAAGAGGTCCGGGCCGTGGACGGGGTGTCCTTCACCCTGGAGGAGGGCCGGGTCACCGGCCTGGTCGGCGAGTCCGGCTGCGGCAAGAGCGTCACCTCGCTCGCCCTCATGGGCCTGCTGCCCGACAGGGGGGTGAGCGTCGGCGGCAGCGCGGTGATGCGGCTGCCCGGCGGGGAGGCCGACCTCCTGAAGCTCTCGCAGAGGCGGATGCGCGACCTGCGCGGATCCCAGCTGGCGATGATCTTCCAGGACCCCCTCAGCTCCCTCAACCCCGTGGTGCCCATCGGCCGCCAGGTCACCGAGATCCTCCGGCGCCACCGGGGCCTGCGGGGATCGAAGGCCTCGAAGGAGGCGGCCGACCTGCTCTACCGGGTGGGCATCCCCGACCCGACGCGCAGGCTCCGCGAGTACCCGCACCAGCTGTCCGGGGGCATGCGCCAGCGGGCGCTGATCGCCATGGCGGTGGCCTGCCGGCCCCGCCTGATGATCGCGGACGAGCCGACCACGGCCCTGGACGTCACCATCCAGGCGCAGATCCTGGAGCTGCTCAAGGACCTGGTCACCGAGGAGGGCACCTCCCTGCTCATGATCACCCACGACCTGGGCGTCGTCGCCGGCCTGTGCGACGACATCAACGTCCTGTACGCCGGCCGGGCGGTGGAGACGGCGCGGCGCGCGCCGCTGTTCGCCGACCCGACGCACCCCTACACCGTCGGCCTGCTGGGCTCCATCCCCCGGCTGGACGCCCCCCGGGGCGAGGCCCTCACCCCCATCCGCGGCTCGGTCAACGACAACATCGCCTGGACGGACGGGTGCGCGTTCGCGCCCCGGTGCGACCACTACACGATGGAGTGCCTCCAGGGCCCGCCGCAGCTGGTCACCGCGGGAGCGGGGGGCGGGGCCGCGGCGGCGGACGGCGGCGCGGCGGACCGGGCGGCCGGAGCCGGCCACGCGTACCGCTGCGTGAACCCCGTCCGGCACGCGGACGTGGTGGACCGGACGGTACTGGAGAGCCCGGCGGTGGTCGGCGACGACGAGGAGGCGCAGGGATGAGCCTGCTGCGGATCAACGACCTCAAGGTGCACTTCCCGATCAGGCGCGGGGTGGTGTTCGACCGCACGATCGGCCACGTGCGCGCGGTCGACGGCGTCAGCCTGGAGATCCAGGAGGGCCAGACCTACGGCCTGGTGGGCGAGTCCGGCTGCGGCAAGACCACCCTGGGCCGGGCCGTGCTGCGACTGGTGGACGTCACGGAGGGGGAGGTGCTGTTCGGCGGACGCGACCTGGCCGGCCTGGACGCCGAGTCGATGCGCCGGGAGCGCAGGAACCTCCAGATGGTCTTCCAGGACCCCCTGGGCAGCCTCAACCCCAGGCAGAACATCGGCTCGATCCTCCTGGAGGGGCTGCAGACCCACGGGATCGGCGGCCCCGACGGGGGCGGCGACGGCCCCGGGGCGCCCGCCGGGAGGTCCGAGCGGCGGAAGCTGGTCCTGGAGGACCAGCACCGCAGGGTCGTGGACGCCCTGGAGAGGGTGGGGCTGTCCTCGAAGGCGCTCACCCGGTACCCGCACGAGTTCTCCGGGGGCCAGCGGCAGCGCATCGGGATCGCCCGGGCGCTGGTGCTCGAACCCGACCTCATCATCTGCGACGAGCCTGTGTCGGCCCTGGACGTGTCGATCCAGGCACAGGTCCTGAACCTGCTGGAGAGCCTCCAGCAGGAACTCGGGCTCACCTACCTGGTGATCGCCCACGACCTGGCGGTGGTCCGCCACGTCAGCGACGTGGTGGGGGTGATGTACCTGGGGGCGCTGGTGGAGGAGGCCTCCAGCGACGAGCTGTACGAGACGCCGATGCACCCGTACACGCGGTCCCTGATGTCGGCGGTGCCTGTTCCGGACCCGGAGGTGGAGGACGCCCGCGAGCGCATCCTGCTCTCCGGCGACCTGCCCTCGCCGGCGAACCCGCCGTCGGGCTGCCGCTTCCACACCCGCTGCCCGTGGCGGCAGGAGGAGCTGTGCGACACCGAGCGCCCGGAGCTGCGCCCGGTGCGGGGCGCCGCCGAGGGCAGCACCCACCGTGTGGCCTGCCACTACGCGGAGCAGATCCTGGCGGGGGAGATCCGGCCGGACGAGAAGCTGGCCGAGCGCATCGTGCACGGCGTGGGCTGAGCACGGCCCGTCCCGCCCGAGGAGCCGGGACGCGCCGGGCCGCCCCGGCCCGGCGCCTCCCGTCCCGGCCCCGGTCCGCCCGGGGTCAGGCCGCCGGGGGTCAGGCCGCCCGCAGGGTCCGGCAGGCGTCCAGCAGCCGCTCGCGCAGCACGGCGCCGCGCTCGGCGAAGCCCCTCTGCGCCTCCATGTACGCGGCCTTGCCCCCGGCCGTCTCGATGCGCACCGGTTCGTAGCCCCAGTCCGCCAGGTCGTAGGGGGACGCGCGCATGTCCAGGGTCCGGATCTCCCGCGAGAGCTCGAAGCAGTCCACCACGAGCTCGGAGGGCACCGCGGGGGAGAGCTTGTACGCCCACTTGTACAGGTCCATGTTGGCGTGCAGACAGCCCGGCTGGTCCAGCTCCGACTGCCGCTCGCGGGTCGGTCGGAGCGCGTTGAGGGGGCGCGCGGCCTCGGTGAAGAACCGGAACGCGTCGAAGTGCGAGCACTGGATCCGGTGCGACTCCACGACGCGGTCGGTGCCCTCGTGGCCGAGCCGCAGCGGCACCTGGCCGTGGCGCACACGTCCCGCGCGGTACACCATCGCCCACTCGTGCAGGCCGAAGCAGCCCAGGTGGGCGGGGCGGGAGGCGACCGACGACAGGAGCTTCTCCACGAAGCCCAGCACGGGCCGCGCCGCCAGGAACTCCCCGGCGTCCACGGCGACGGCCCCGTCGGGCAGCTCCGTGTAGAACCGCTCGGACAGGCGGGCGCGGGCCCCTTCGCCCAGCAGCGCCGTTCCGGCGCCCGGGTGCCAGCGCCGCAGCTGCGAGGGCTTGAGGTTGTAGTAGGTGAACAGGAAGTCCTCCACCGGGTGGGGCACGCCCTCGCGGCGCCGCCGCAGGTGGTCGGCGACCAGCGCGTCCACGCGCCGCTCGTGCCTCTCGGCGCGCCCGCGCCACTCCGTCTCGGCGAGGGCTGTCGGCGCCCCGGTACTCGTTCCCGTCACGGCCCCCAGGGTACGCGGGCGCGGGGAGCGCCCTTCCGCGCCCGCGGCGCCGGCGCGGTGACGGGCTCAGTTGGACTGCTGGACGGGCAGGTGGCGGCCCAGGTAGCCGATGTAGACGCGGTTGGTCGTGCCCGGCCCCAGGTGGGGGTAGAAGTACAGCCGCGGGCAGATCCCGTACTCGATGTCCAGCTTGATGTGGGCGTACATCGGGACGCGCCCGCCGGGCTCCACCTCCTCCGGCACCCGGAAGAGGCGCTTGTCGTTGAGCTTTCCCCGGTTGCGCACGTGGTCCGACTCCTGCGAGGCCAGGCGCTTGACCGGGATCACCTCGTAGCCGTCGGGCGTCTCCTTCAGGTACGAGTGGAACCCGAGCCCGCTGCCGGGGTTGTCGAACTGGTAGCGCGCGTAGTCGTTCAGGGCCAGCAGGGCCTCCCAGGCGCGGGTGACCCACAGGGCCTCCTTGCGGCTGTCGGACAGCTCGTACACCGTCTGCGCCTCGATGGTGAAGAACAGGTGGGGCAGCGCGGTCCCGTCGGTGACGCGCTCCAGGAGTTCGCGCACGCTCCGGGGAGGACGCCGCCGCGGGTCGCGCGGCGCCGGGGCCGCCGCAAGCCGGAACTGCCCGGCCTCGCGGGCCCGGTCGCGCAGCCACCGGACCTCGTAGGCGGCGGCGCGCGCGTGGTCCCGCGCGCTGTCGAGCTCCTCGGCGAGGTCGGCCGTCTCGGCGAGGAGGCCCTGGCGCTCCTCCGAGAGTTCGGCGACCCGGGTACTGAGGCGCGTGACCTCCTCCCTCAGGCGCTGGACCTGCTGCTCCTGGGCCTCGCGCTCCTGCTCGGAGGCCAGGGCGGCGGGGCCGGGGACCGCCCGGTGCGCGGCGGCGCGGACGGGGCCGGGGGAGGGGGCCCGGACAGCCGCGCGCAGGTCGTCGGTCTCCTCGGAGAGGAGCGCGTCGACCGCGAGGAGGGGGTCGGGGAGGCTCACGTCGAGGGCGTTGTCGCGTACCCGGCGCGACAGCGCCGCGCCCACCCAGTTGCGGATGCGCTCGCCGTCGCGGGCGGTGTCGAGCGTGGCCGGGCTCATCCGGGGGTGGCGGGGGGCGTCGTCCTCGTCGAGCAGGTCGACGCCCGGTAAGAACGTGCGCACCCCGCCCGGGGGGACGTCCAGCCCCCGGGGGAGGAGGGAGCCGACGCGCTCCAGGGCGGCGGCGTCGAGCACGTAGGCGGCGCACATCCCGGTGCAGCGCGCCATGGCACCCGCCATGGCGTCGCGCCAGTCGGCGACGGTGACGTCCCGGGGAGCCCCGGTCGCCACCACCGCCATGCGTCTGACGGGGTCGCGGATGGCCGACACGAGCGTGTCCATGAGGGCGTCGTCGCGTCCGCGCACGATCAGGGGGGCGGGGGGCATCGGGTGCTCGCCGTCGTGGGCGTCCACGGAGTCGAGGAGCATGCGGGCGGCCTCGGGGGGCATGACGTCCAGGCGGGGAGGGTCCGCCGCGGCGCGCTCGGCGGGGGCGGGGTCGACGGCCATGTCGATCCACACGTACCGCCACGGTGCGAGTTCGGGGTCCACGACCGCTGTGGCGACGGTCCGCCACACCCCGTCGGGCTTGTCGGACTCCGTGGTGAGCCGGAGGAAGCGCAGTCCCTCGTCGTCGTTGTCGTGCCGGACCACCAGGGCCCGGGAGCGGTTGCTCAGATCGTGGCGCCCCGAGGCCGAGAAGTCCACCCGCGCGCCCGAGTTGCCGCGTTTGCTGAGCCAGCGGGACAACACCGTCGAGGTGGTGTCGATGAGGTCGCCGTCGTGCTCCGGGACGGCGACGAGCGTGCGGTAGACAAGTGGCAATGAGCACTCCCGGGCTCCCGACGGCGGCGGCGGACCCGAGGGTCCGCCCGAACACGCTGGCAGAGCCCTCCTCCCCACTTTGGACGAAGGAGACCTCCGGCGCCAGTCGGTTGACCAAAGATCCCTCGACCACATCCCAAGGATCCCAGGAGTCTCAGGCGGCCCCACCGGGGCGCTCCGTGCCGGTTGCGCCACTGTGGCCAAGGAACGACACTCCAGTGGAAAAAATGGACAAAGCGGGCGGCGAGGCGCGGGCACTAGCGTCACGGGCATGTCCACGCACCCGTTCTGGCTGGCCGGCACCGCCGCGACCGGCGACACCGAGATCCCTGTCGTCAACCCCTACACCGGCGAGTCCGTCGGCGCGGTCGCCGTGCCGACCGCCGAGCAGATCGAGCAGGCCGTCTCCGCGGCCCACGCCGTCGCCGCCGAGGCCGCCGCCCTGCCCGCGCACGTACGGGCCGACGCCCTCGTCCACATCTCCCGGCGCATCGGCGAGCGGTCCGAGGAGATCGCCCGGACGATCACCGCGGAGAGCGGCAAGCCCCTCAAGTGGTCCCGCGCCGAGGCGGGCCGCGCCGTCTCCGTGTTCCGCTGGGCGGCGGAGGAGGCCCGGCGCGACAGCGGCGAGCTCCAGCGGCTGGACACCGACCCGGGCGGCGTCGGCCGGATGGCCGTGGTCCGCCGCGTCCCCAAGGGGCCGGTCCTGGGCATCTCGCCGTTCAACTTCCCGCTCAACCTGGTCGCCCACAAGGTCGCCCCGGCCCTCGCCGTCGGCGCGCCCGTCGTCCTCAAGCCCGCGCCGGCCACCCCGATGACGGCCCTGATCCTGGGCGAGATCGTCGCGGAGACCGAGCTGCCCGGCGGCATGCTCTCCGTGCTTCCCATGCCCAACGACCGCGCGGCGTCGCTGATCACCGACGAGCGCCTCCCCGTCATCTCCTTCACCGGCGGGGCCTTCGGCTGGGAGCTTCCCCGGCTCGCGCCGCGCAAGCACGTCACCCTGGAGCTGGGCGGGAACGCCGCCGCCGTGGTCCTCGCCGACGCGGACCTGGACTGGGCGGCGCAGCGGGTCGCGCTGTTCGGCAACAACCAGGCCGGGCAGGTGTGCATCGGCGTGCAGCGCGTGATCGTCGAGGACTCCGTCCACGACGAGTTCGTGGCGCGGCTGGTGGAGCGCGTGGAGGCCCTCGGCGTCGGGGACCCCTCCGACCCCGCCACCGACGTGGGCCCGCTCGTGAACGAGGCGTCCGCCGAGCGCGTGGCCGCCTGGATCGACGAGGCCGTCGCCGACGGCGCCGAACTGCTCACCGGCGGCACCCGTGACGGGGTGACGGTCGCGCCGACGGTGCTCGCGAACGCGCCCGCCGACGCGAAGGTCGTGCGCCAGGAGGTGTTCGGACCGGTGCTGGTCGTCCAGCGGGTGGCCGACACCGACGCCGCGTTCGCGGCGGTCAACGAGAGCGACTTCGGCCTCCAGGCCGGGGTGTTCACCCGCGACCTGCCCACCGCGTTCCGTGCGCACCGGGAACTGGAGGTCGGCGGCGTGGTGATCGGCGACGTCCCCACCTTCCGCGCCGACCAGATGCCCTACGGCGGTGTCAAGCAGTCGGGCGTGGGCAAGGAGGGCGTGCGCGCCGCCATGACGGACCTGACCTACGAGCGGGTCCTGGTGCTCACCGGCATCGACCTGTAGCGGGGCCGGGCGCCGCCCCGTCGGCGGCGCCCGGTCGCGGACCCCTCCCGAGCGCCCGCCGGAGCGGCGGCCACCGCCTCCCCGGCCCGGGCCGGGGCGGGGGCCGTCGGGCCGCCGCCCCCCGCGCCGACCCCGCCCGGAC
>NZ_JBSHDN010000237.1:0-9230 GCF_053616335.1 Nocardiopsis sp. NPDC055824 | reverse complement strand
CGGTGGGGGTGGGGCCGGCCCCACCCCCACCGGTCGTCCGGGGTCAGGGCGCGGCCTCGACCAGCAGCACCTCCAGGGTGCGCGGGCCGTGCACCCCCTCCACCCTGTTGAGCTCGATGTCGCTCGTGGCCGAGGGGCCGCTGATCCACGTGAGCGGCCGGGCCGGGTCCAGCAGCCGCACGGCCTGCGGGACGCCGTCCACCACCTGCTCGGCGCGCACCACGCACAGGTGGTAGTCGGGCACCAGGGTGATCGCGCGCCGCCCCTGGTCGGGACTCCCGTCCAGGACGATGGTGCCGGTCTCCGCGATCGCCACGGAGCACCCCGTGACCACGCCGTCCACCCCGTTCAGGTCCCCCACGGACAGGGGCTCCTCCCGGGAGTCGGGCAGCCGCTCGGCCGCGGCCCCGTCGAACCACGCGTCCGGCACCCCCGGAGGGGCCACCACCCGCTGCGCTCCGCGCCGGTCCAGGGCCGCCGCCACCTCCGCCGCCACCCGGTCGGCGGGGACCCGGCGCACCTGCGCCTTGTAGTCGCGCAACCGGTCCTCGAACACGTCCAGGGTCGGGCCCGCGGCGTGGCTGTCCGCGAAGCCGCGCCCCGGCGCCCGCACCGCGGGCTCGTCGGAGGGCACGTCGGCGAGCGCCGCCCTGACCCGGCCGAGGATCCGCTCCCTGCTGCTCGGAACGGGGCCCCGCGGCCCGCCTCCGGCGGCCCCTCCCCGTCCCGGGGTCCGTCCCGTCCGCGATGCGCTCACCGCTGCCCCTTCCCACGCTTGTTCCACCACGAGCGGAAGGACTCCGCGGGGACGTCCGGGACGTCCCGGGTGTCCGTCCACTCCCCGGCCGTGCCGGGCAGGTGCCCCGGCACCAGGTTGCGGCCCAGCCCCGCCGCGCGCTGGGCGGCCCCCAGGGCGCGCGAGGACGAGAAGACCGCCTCGGCGCCCGCCATCAACGCCTTCTCCCCCAGGTGTCCCCTGCCCGCGGAGACCTCCTCGCGCAGGTGCACCAGCACCTCCGGGATGTCGATCGCCACCGGGCAGACCTCGTAGCAGGCGCCGCACAGCGACGACGCGTACGGCAGCGCCTCGTCCACCGCCGAGGACATCCCGCGCAGCTGCGGCGTGAGGATCGCGCCGATCGGTCCCGGGTACACCGACCCGTAGGCGTGGCCCCCCGTGCGCTCGTACACCGGGCAGGTGTTCAGGCACGCGGAGCAGCGGATGCAGCGCAGGGCCTGGCGGCCCACCGTGTCGGCCAGCACGTCCGTGCGGCCGTTGTCCAGCAGCACCAGGTGGAACTCCTGTGGGCCGTCGCCCGGGGTCACCCCGGTCCAGGTCGAGGTGTAGGGGTTCATCCGCTCGCCGGTGGACGAGCGCGGCAGGAGCTGCATGAACACCTCCAGGTCCGACCAGGTCGGCACGATCTTCTCGATGCCCACCACGGAGATGAGGGTCTGGGGGAGGGTCAGGCACATGCGCCCGTTGCCCTCCGACTCCAGCACCACCAGCGTCCCGGAGTCGGCCACCGCGAAGTTGGCGCCCGAGATCGCGGTCCTGGTGCGCAGGAAGCGCTCGCGCAGGTGCAGCCGGGCCGCCTCCGCCAGGGCGCGGGGGTCGTCGGTCAGCCCCGGCGGGGCCGGGGTCCCCCACTCCGCCATCTGGTCCAGGAAGATCTCCCGGATCTGGGCGCGTCCCAGGTGGATGGCGGGCACCAGGATGTGCGACGGGAGGTCGTCGCCCAGCTGCACGATCAGCTCCGCGAGGTCCGTCTCGTAGGCGGTGATCCCCGCCTCGGCCAGCGCGTTGTTGAGCTCGATCTCCTGGGTGGCCATCGACTTGACCTTGACCACGTCCGTCTCGCCGGTGGCCTTCACCAGCCGGGTGACGATCGCGTTGGCCTCCTCGGCGTCGGCGGCCCAGTGCACCCGGCCGCCCGCGCGGGTCACCGACTCCTCCAACTGCTCCAGGTAGCGGTCCAGGTGGCGGAGCGTGTGCTCCTTGACCGCCGCCCCCTCCGCGCGCAGCAGCTGCCAGTCGTCGTTCAGCTCGCCGACCACGGACGCGCGCTTGTCGCGGATCGTGTGCGTCGCCCTGCGCAGGTTGTGGCGGGTCCGGGAGTCGTCGACGGCCGCCCTCGCGGCCTCGGGGAAGGGCGGTATGCCCAGGAACGTGGCGCTCATCGGGTGACGGCCTCCTTCGCGGCGGGTGCGTCGTCGGGGGCGGGCCCGGCCGAGCCGCCCTTCTCGGTACTGGCCAGGATCTCGGCGATGTGCGCCACCCGCATGCCCGACCGCTGCCGGGACAGGATGCCGCCGATGTGCATCAGGCAGGAGTTGTCCACCGCGCACAGGACCTCGGCGCCGGTCTCGACGGCGTGCCGTGCCTTGTCCGCGCCCATGGCGGAGGAGACGTCGCCGTTCTTGACCGCGAACGTGCCGCCGAAGCCGCAGCACTCGGTGGCGCCCTCCAGCTCCACCAGCTCCAGGCCGCGCACGGCGCGCAGGAGCCGGTAGGGGCGGTCGCCCAGGCCGAGCATGCGCAGCCCGTGGCAGGTCGGGTGGTAGGCGACCTTGTGCGGGTAGTAGGCGCCCACGTCGGTCACCCCGAGCACGTCCACCAGGAACTCGGTGAGGTCGTACACGCGCGGGGCGAGGCCGGCCACCTTGCGGGACAGGCGGCTGCCGCCCGCGCCCAGGCGCGGGTAGTTGTCGCGGATCATCGCCGCGCAGGAGCCGGAGGGGACGACGACGGCGTCGGCGCCCTCGAAGGTCTTGACGAAGCGCACGGCCAGCCGTGTCGCCGGTCTGCGGTACCCCGTGTTGTAGTGCATCTGGCCGCAGCACGTCTGGTCCTCCGGGAAGACGACCTCGTGGCCCAGCCGCTCCAGGAGCCGCACCACCGCCCGTCCGGTGTCGGGGAAGAGTGTGTCGTTGACACAGGTGATGAAGAGTGCGATCCGCATGGGCCTCCCTCGAGCCGCCCTCCAGGGGTCGGCGTCCCGCTCGCCACGAGCCTTCCAGTGGTCCGACCACTTTTGCACACCGGAGGAAGTGCGGCAAGAACAGGGGGGTTTATCGGTGTTGAGGGAGAGTCTCAGGCAGGATTGGTACGATCACTTTTCGGTGGTGTGGCCCGGGACACGTGTCGGAGCCGGGCGGATCCGTTCCGGGCCACCGGTGCTTCCCGGGCCCCGCCGGTCCGGCCGGGCGGTCCCGGCGGGTTTGCTCGCCGGCGGGCCCGCTCCCGGCGGGGAGGGGCCCGCCCCCGCCGGGAGCGGCGTACGGGTACCCCGGTCCGCCGGAGGAGCCGGTGCGCGGACCTGCCGGGCCACGGGTGCGGACCGCGGCGCGTACGGGCTACACCAGCTCCGGGACCACGGCGTACACGGTCGGGTCGGTGTGGCCCCCGGCGGTCAGGGCGTCGTGGCGCAGGATGCACGTCCCGCAGGTGCCGCAGTGCGAGGGGCCGGCGGAGTAGCACGACCACGTCAGCTCGTACGGCACCCCCAGGCTCCGGCCGATCTTCCCGATGCCCGCCTTGCTCGTGCGGGAGAAGGGGGTGTGGACGGTGACGGTGCCGCTGGTGGACAGCAGCGCGGCCGTGTTGACCGCGGCGATGAACTCCGGCCTGGTGTCGGGGTAGACGTCGTGGTCGTCGGCGTGGACCGCGGTGACGACGCGGTCGTGCCCCAGGGTCTGCGCGATGCCCAGGGCCGCGAAGACGAACGTGCCGTTCCTGGACGGCACCACGGTGACGCCGGTGGAGTCGGCGCCGCCGTCCCCGTACACGCCGTTGGAGTAGGGGCCGCTCGGCACGTCGATGGTGGGGTCGGTGAAGGAGGAGCGGAGCTTGGCCCCCCAGGAGGAGAGGTCGATGAAGTGGTAGTCCACGCCGTAGTGCTCGGCCAGGCTCCTCGCCGACTGGATCTCGGCCGCGTTGCGCTGGGAGTAGTTGATGTTGAGGACCGCGCCGGCGCGTCCCTCCTGGGCGGAGAGGGCCAGGGCGGTGGCGGAGTCCATGCCGCCGGACAGCAGTACCAGGTCGCTCATTGCAGATCTCCCTTTCGGTTGCCTTCGTCGGTGCGGGTTCAACGGTGAGAGGGGGAGTCCCGTGGGGCCGCCCCGGCACTCCTCGTGCGGGGCCTCGGTGGTGTGCCGCCCGGCTCTGTCCGCCGCCCGGGGTCGGGCGGACGGAGGGCACGGGGCCGGCGTCCGGCACAAGGGGCCGGCCCGGTGGCGGCGGGGGAGCCCGCGGACGCCTGCCGCGGGGGTCGGCGGGCAGGCGGTCGGGTCGGACACGGTGTGTCACCACCTGTGGCGACGGGCGGGCTCGGGGCTCGGGGGCAGGTGGACCGGGGCCGTGTCAGGACGGCAGGACCGTCTCCCGGTGCGGGGTCCGCAGGAGGGAGCCGGCCCACGTTCTCGATGCGGGCCTGCGCGGGCCCGCCGTGGGACCGTCGCCGCTCGCGTCCGGGCGGTGGGCCGGGCCATGGGTGCGCCGGGCCGCATCATCGGCGGCACGAGCGGCGGGCACCCGGCACAGGTGAGGGATCACGGTCGGCTCCAAGCATCCTTGGCGACACTGCTCCCAGTTGAGCAGATCCGGATCCGTCGTGTGAGGGGTTTCGCGGAACCCGGTTCGCACGTCGCGGGGGAGTCCGCCGGATGTACCGCGTCGCTGGACGGGTCCCCGGCCGTCGTTCCAGGAGAGCCCGTCCCGGCGCCCACGGCGGCGCCCCGCGGCCCGGCGCCCGAGGTTCGCCCCGGCGGAGAGCACGGTATCCCCCAGGGCCCCGGCCGCGACAGGACTTGCTGCTCCATTCCGACGAGCGCCGAATGGTCGGACCACTCTGTCGTGAGGAGAAGCAAGTCGAGGAAATAAGCTGGTTTTTCGGCGGAGAGCAATGATGTATCAGAAAATTGGTATGATGAATCGCCCGTCAAAGGGAACGGTGCGGCAGCCTCTCGGAGTCCGGACCGGACCCGGACACCGCCCGGAACACAGCGAGGGGCGCCCCGCGAGGGCGGTGCGCCAAGGCCCGACGACTTGGAGAGATCCGTGCCCCACGATCCCGGCGGAGAGCGCACGCCCGTCACCCAGAGGGCCGTCGAGCGGATCAAGGCGATGATCGCGGGGGGCGAGGTCGGCCCCGGCGAGCGCCTGCCCACCGAACGCGACCTGGCGGTCCAGCTCGGGGTCTCCCGCAGTTCCATGCGCGAGGCCATCCGCGCCCTCACCACGCTCGGTGTCCTGGAGGCCCGCCACGGGGCGGGCGTCTACGTCACGGCGCTGCGCCCCGCGGACCTGCTGGAGACCTTCTCGGTGCTCGCCGAGGTGTCCCAGGGGCAGACCCTCCTGGAGGTCCTCCAGGTGCGCCGGATGCTCGAACCCGCCGCCACGGCCCTGGCGGCGGCGCGGGCCGACGCGCGCGACCTGGAACGCATCGGCGCGCTGCTGGAGCGCATGGACGGCTCCGACGCCATGGACTGCGCGGGGGCTCCGGGGGGCGCGGCGCCGGAGGGCGGCACACGCCCCCGCCGGGAGTCCCACGACGGGGGCGTGCTCGACACGGCCGGCGCGGACCTCGGCTTCCACCAGGCCATCGTGGCCAGCACCGGCAACGCCACGCTGGCGGCGATCGGGGAGGGCCTGTCCTCCCGCACCTTCAACGCCCGCGTGTGGGCCGGGCACCGTGAGGCCGGTCTGAGCGCCGCGCTCCACGAGGACCACGAGCGCATCCACGAGGCCCTGGTCGCGCGCGACCCCGACGCGGCCAGGGCCGCCGCGACCGTGCACGTCCTGCGGGTGGAGCGCTGGCTCCGGGCCGACCTCGCGCAGGGGGACGGGGCCGGAACCCGAACGCGGGCGCCGGGACGGTGAGGGGACCACCGCCGGCGCCGGGGGGCTCAGCCGTCCCCGTCGCGGATCCCGTCCGCGAACTCCTCCGCCCCGAGCACGCGCGTCAGGTCCTCCCCGTCCGGCGCCCGGTCCTGCTCCTCCGCCGGTTCGGGGGCCTGCTCGGGGACCTCCTGGCGCAGTTCCGCGCCGATGCCGAGGGCGTCGTGGTCCTCGAGCTCCTCGATCCGGAGGCCGTGCGGGTGGTCCGACAGGTACTCGGCCACCGCCGTGTCCTGGTCCGCCGCGCCCACGTCCATGTCCGCGTCCACGTCGTCGATGTCGCTCTCGTGTCCGGGCGCGGGGTCGAAGGGCCCCACGCCGGACCCGTCGGGTCGTCCTGTCACCGGCCTCCCCCTCGCTCTCGTGGTCCCTACCCCTGATCATGCCTGGTCAGGGCAGGGGATGCCAGAGGGGCGTGCGGACCGGGGACCCGGCGGGGACGAAGCGGTCACCAGGGCCGGAACGCCGCGTGGTCACGGACGGTAGGATTTGGCGCTGTTGTCCGAGATGACGAACGGAGTCCCCTCTCCCGTGACCGTGCGCGACCGGGTCCGAACGATCGTCGACGCCTCCTGGTTCCAGGCGAGTGTCGTCACCCTCATCCTGATCAACGCCGTCATCCTCGGCGTGGAGACCTCCCCCCGGGCGATGGCGGCCCACGGCGAACTCCTCCGCGGTATCGACATCGTGATCCTCGCCCTGTTCGTCCTCGAACTGGGGCTGCGGGTCTACGCCCACCGGGCGGAGTTCTTCCGCGACCCCTGGAGCTGGTTCGACATGGTGATCGTCGGGATCGCCCTGCTGCCCACCTCCGGGCCGTTCTCCGTGCTCCGGGTGCTGCGCGTCCTCAGGGTGCTGCGGCTGCTCTCGGTGATCCCGTCCCTGCGGCACGTCGTGTCCGGCCTGTTCCGGGCCCTGCCCGGCATGATGTCCATCCTCTTCCTGGTGATGCTGCTGCTCTACGTGTCGGCGGTCATGGCCACGCGGCTCTTCGCGGACGACTCCCCGGAGTACTTCCGGGACCTCCCCACCTCGCTGTTCACCCTCTTCCAGATCGCCACCGCCGACGGCTGGGGCACCATCGCCAAGGACGTGATGGAGCACACGCCGATGGCCTGGGTGTTCTTCGTGGTCTTCGTCCTGGTGTCCACCCTCGTCGCCCTGAACCTGTTCATCGCCGTCGCCGTGGAGGCGCTGGAGAAGGACGACGGCGAGGAGAGCGGGGACGGCCCCGGGGACGGGCGGGGCGGCCGCGCGGTGCCCGACCCGGACGACGGCGGCCCCGACCCGGGACACGCGATGATCATGGCGGAGCTCCGGACGCTGCGCGCCGAGGTGGCCGAGCTGCGCCGGGAGCGCCAGGAGGTGTGACCGCCCGCGGGGGCCGGTCCCCGCGGCGCGCCGTCTTCCGGCCGGGGCTGTGGAAAGCCCCGGAAGCGGTGGTGTTCGTGGCAGGCTAGGGCTGTGCGCCGGACGCCTTCGGACGGTTCGGCGGCACAGCCGCACGGTGGGGGCGGCACGCGGACCCGGCATCCGTGCGCCGCCGCCCGCACCTGACCGCACGGACGACGAGGAGCGACCGGATGTCTGCCAGCACACCCCTCCCTCGCACCGGGGACACCGGAGAGGGGGCCGCCCCGGGCCTCCCCCTGGACCGCAGGGGGGAGTGGACCGCGCTGGGAGAGCACCGCGCGCGGCTCGGCCCCGCCCACCTGCGCGAGCTGTTCGCCGACGACCCCTCCCGGGCCGGGAGGTACACGCTCGACGTCGGCGACCTGCACGTCGACTACTCCAAGAACCTGGTCACCGACGAGACCCTCGGCCTCCTCGGCGCACTGGCCGCCGCCACCGGCGTCGCCGACCTGCGCGACGCCATGCTGCGCGGCGACCACATCAACGTCACCGAGGGCCGCGCCGTCCTGCACACGGCCCTGCGCGCGCCCCGCGGGGCGGTCATCGAGGACGACGGCCACGACGTGGTGCCGGAGGTGCACCGGGTCCTGGAGCGCATGGGCGCCTTCGCCGACCGCGTCCGCTCGCGCGAGTGGCGCGGCCACACCGGCCTGCCCGTGCGCCGGATCGTCAACATCGGCATCGGCGGCTCGGACCTGGGCCCCGCCATGGCCTACGAGGCGCTGCGCCCCTACACCGACCGGGGCCTGGAGTTCCGGTTCGTGTCCAACGTGGACGGCACCGACCTGCACGAGGCGCTGATCGACGCGGACCCGGCCACCACGCTGTTCGTGGTCGCGTCCAAGACCTTCACCACCGTCGAGACCATCGCCAACGCCACCGCGGCGCGCGGCTGGCTGCTGGACGGGCTGGGGGAGAAGCCCGGCGGGGACGCCATCGCCAAGCACTTCGTCGCGGTGTCCACCAACACCCCCGCGGTCGAGGCCTTCGGCATCGACACACGCAACATGTTCGAGTTCTGGGACTGGGTGGGGGGCCGCTACTCCTACGACTCGGCCATCGGCCTGTCCCTGATGGTGGCCCTGGGGCGCGAGCGGTTCCAGGAGATGCTCGCCGGGTTCCACCTGATGGACACCCACTTCGCGACCGCCCCGGTGGAGCGCAACCTGCCGTTCCTGCTCGGGCTGCTGGGCGTCTGGTACGGCGGCTTCCACGACGCGCAGAGCCACGCGGTCCTGCCCTACAGCCACCACATGTCGAAGTTCACCGCCTACCTCCAGCAGCTCGACATGGAGTCCAACGGCAAGTCCGTGCAGCGGGACGGGCGCCCCGTCGCCTGGCAGACCGGCCCCGTCGTGTGGGGCACCCCCGGCACCAACGGCCAGCACGCCTACTTCCAGCTCCTGCACCAGGGGACCCGGTTCGTGCCGGCGGACCTCATCGGCTTCGCCAACCCGGCCCCCGACCTGCCCGAGTCCCTGGTGCCCCAGCACGACCTGCTCATGGCCAACCTGTTCGCGCAGGGGCAGGCGCTGGCCTTCGGCAGGACGGCCGAGGAGGTCGCCGAGGAGGGCGTCGCCGCGGAGCTGGTCCCGCACCGCACCTTCGAGGGCAACCGCCCCACCACGACGATCCTGGCCGACCGGCTCAGCCCGTCCGTCCTGGGCCAGCTCGTCGCCCTCTACGAGCACAAGGTGTTCGTGCAGGGGGCGGTCTGGAACATCAACTCCTTCGACCAGTGGGGCGTGCAGCTCGGCAAGGTCCTGGCCAAGCGGGTCGAACCCGCGTTGAGCGAGGGCGCCGACGTGACCGGCCTCGACGCCTCCACCGCGTCCCTGGTGGAGCGCTACCGGTCCCTGCGCGGCAGGTAGGGCCAGGGGAGCGGATCCCGTCTCCGCCTGCGGGAGGGCCCCATCCC
>NZ_JBSHDN010000236.1:0-9232 GCF_053616335.1 Nocardiopsis sp. NPDC055824 | reverse complement strand
GGGCCGCCGTGCGGGCGGCCCGGCGGACGGTGTCAGGCGAGGCAGACCAGCAGGTCGCCGCCCTCCACCCGGGCCACGGTGTCGATCGCCAGACGGGACACGGTCCCCGCCTTCGGCGCGGTGATCGAGGCCTCCATCTTCATCGCCTCGATGGTGGCCACCGTCGCACCGGCCTCGACCTCGTCGCCCTCGGCGACGGCCAGCGTGACCACGCCCGCGAAGGGAGCGGCGACGTGCCCCGCGTCGGACCTGTTCGCCTTCTCCGCCGTGCGCACCTTCGACGCCAGCGCCCGGTCCCGGATCTGGAGCGGCCGCAACTGGTCGTTGAGGGTCGCCATCACCGTGCGCACCCCGCGCTCGTCGGCCTCGCCCAGGGCCTCCAGCTCGATCAGGAGCCGCACGCCCGGTGACAGGTCGACCGAGTGCTCCTCCCCGGCGCGCAGGCCGTAGAAGAAGTCCGCGCTGGACAGCACGCTGGTGTCGCCGTAGGCGTCGCGGTGCTCCTCGAACTCCCTGGTCGGGCCGGGGAACAGCAGCCGGTTGAGCGTCGCCCGGGTGTTCTCGGCCAGACCGGCCCTGTCCTCCTCGGTCAGCTCCGCCACGGGGCGCGCCTCCGCGCGGCCGGCCAGGGCCCGCGTGCGGAAGGGCTCGGGCCAGCCGCCGGGCGGGACGCCCAGCTCACCGCGCAGGAACCCGACCACCGAGTCCGGCACGTCGAACCTGCCCGGATCGGCCTCGAAGTCGGCCGGGTCCACCCCGGCGCCGACCAGGTGCAGGGCCAGGTCGCCCACCACCTTGGAGGAGGGCGTGACCTTCACGAGGTGGCCGAGCATCCGGTCGGCGGCGGCGTACATCGCCTCCACGTCCTCGAAGTGGTCGCCCAGCCCCAGCGCGACCGCCTGGGTGCGCAGGTTGGACAGCTGGCCGCCCGGGATCTCGTGGTGGTAGACCCGCCCCGTCGGCGAGGTCAGCCCGGCCTCGAAGGGCGCGTAGACCCGGCGCACGGCCTCCCAGTACGGCTCCATCTCGTTGACCGCGTCCAGGCTCAGGCCGGTGGCGCGCCCGGTGTGGTCGAAGGCGGCCACGACGGCCGACAGCGACGGCTGCGAGGTCGTGCCCGCCATCGACGACACGGCCCCGTCCACGGCGTCCGCGCCCGCGTCGACCGCCGCGAGGTAGGTGGCCAGCTGGCCGCCCGTCGTGTCGTGCGTGTGGACGTGCACCGGCAGCTCGAACTCACGGCGCAGGGCCGAGACCAGCCGTGCCGCGGCCGGGGCGCGCAGCAGCCCGGCCATGTCCTTGACCGCGATCACGTGCGCGCCCGCGGCGACGATCCGCTCGGCGAGCCTCAGGTAGTAGTCCAGCGTGTACAGCTTCTCCGAGGGGTCGGACAGGTCGGAGGTGTAGCACAGCGCCACCTCCGCGACCCCGGTGCCGGTCGCGCGTACCGCCTCGATGGCCGGGCGCATCTGCTCGACGTCGTTGAGGGCGTCGAAGATGCGGAAGATGTCCACGCCCGTGGCGGCGGCCTCCCTGACGAAGGCGTCGGTCACCTCGGTCGGGTAGGGGGTGTAGCCCACGGTGTTGCGCCCGCGCAGCAGCATCTGGAGGCAGATGTTGGGCACGGCCTCGCGGAGCGCGGCCAGCCGCTCCCAGGGGTCCTCGGCCAGGAAGCGCAGGGCCACGTCGTAGGTGGCGCCGCCCCAGGCCTCCAGGGACAGCAGTTCGGGCATGGTGTGCGCGACCGCGGGCGCCACCGCGAGCAGGTCCCTGGTGCGGACCCGGGTGGCCAGCAGGGACTGGTGGGCGTCCCGGAACGTCGTGTCGGTGACCCCCAGACGCGGCGAGTCGCGCAGCCAGCGCGAGAACCCCTCCGGTCCCAGCTCGGCCAGGCGCTGGCGCGTCCCCGGGGGCGGGGAGCCGGCGGGCAGCGCCGGCAGCTTCGTGGCCGGGTCCACCAGGTGCGGGCGCTCCCCGTGCGGCTTGTTCACGGTCACGTCGGCCAGGTAGGTGAGCAGCCGGGTGCCGCGGTCGGCGGAGGGCCGGGCGGTCAGCAGCTGCGGCCGCTCCTCGATGAAGGAGGTGGTGGCCCTCCCGGCCTGGAAGTCGGGGTCCTCCAGCACCGCCTGGAGGAAGGGGATGTTGGTGGCGATGCCGCGGATGCGGAACTCGGCCACGGCCCTCCTGGCCCGGCTCACCGCCGTGGCCAGGTCCCGGCCGCGGCAGGTCAGCTTGACCAGCAGGGAGTCGAAGTGGGGGCTGATCTCGGTTCCCGCGGCCGAGGTGCCGCCGTCCAGGCGGATGCCCGAGCCGCCGGGGGAGCGGTAGGCGCTGATGATGCCCGTGTCGGGGCGGAAGCCGTTGGCCGGGTCCTCGGTGGTGATGCGGCACTGGAGCGCGGCGCCGCGCAGGTAGACGGTCTCCTGGGCGATGCCGAGGTCGTCCAGGGTCTCGCCGGAGGCGATCCTCAGCTGGGCCTGGACCAGGTCGACGTCGGTGACCTCCTCCGTCACCGTGTGCTCGACCTGGATGCGCGGGTTCATCTCGATGAAGACGTGGCTGCCGTCCTCGCCGACCAGGAACTCGACCGTGCCCGCGTTGCGGTAGCCGATCTCCCGGGCGAAGCGCACGGCGTCGGCGCAGATGCGGTCCCGCAGGCCGGGGTCGAGGTTGGGCGCGGGGGCGAGCTCGATGACCTTCTGGTGGCGCCGCTGGAGCGAGCAGTCGCGCTCGTAGAGGTGGACGACGCCGCCGCTGCCGTCGGCGAGGATCTGCACCTCGATGTGGCGGGGGTTCACCACGGCCCTCTCCAGGAACACCGTGGCGTCCCCGAACGCGGTGGTGGCCTCGCGCATCGCGGCCTCGACCGACTCGCGCAGCCGCCCGGCGTCCGGGACGCGGCGCATGCCGCGCCCGCCGCCGCCCGCGACGGCCTTGACGAACAGCGGGAAGCCGATCCCCTCGGCGGCGGCCACGAGTTCGTCCACGTCGGAGGACGGTTCGCTGGACTCCAGGACGGGGACGCCCGCGGCCCTCGCCGCGGCCACGGCGCTCGCCTTGTTGCCGGTCAGGTCCAGCACGTCGGCGGGGGGACCGACGAAGGTGATCCCGGCCCTCTCGCAGGAGCGGGCGAGCTCGGGGTTCTCGGACAGGAAGCCGTAGCCGGGGTAGACGGCGTCCGCCCCGGCCTCACGGGCGGCGCGGACGATCTCGTCCACGGAGAGGTAGGCGCGGACCGGGTGGCCGGGCTCGCCGATCTGGTAGGCCTCGTCGGCCTTGAGCCGGTGGAGCGAGTTGCGGTCCTCGTGGGGGAAGACGGCGACGGTGCGGGCGCCGAGTTCGTATCCGGCGCGGAGGGCGCGGATGGCGATCTCGCCCCGGTTGGCCACGAGCACTTTGCGGAACATGCCGGGTTCCTCCTGATCTTTCAGGTGTGATGCCGGGGCGCATGGTCCGGCGCCGTTGCCGGGGCCCACGGGAGGGTGGATCACGGGCACCCTAGCCACCCGGCGGGGCCCGGCCGCCACCTGGGGTGCGCCCTTCGCGGGGCCGGCGGGCCACCCCGCCGGCGCCCGCCGGTGCGGCGGCCGGGGCCCGCCCGCCCCGGCCTCAGGGGTTGACGCGCTCCGTCCAGTCGGGCGGGACCCGCCCCTCCGGTCCGGGAACGGGCTGGTCCGACGGGTGGCTGCTCGGCGGGGCCAGCTCCGGGCCGATCGTCATCTGCTGCCCCCGGAAGTCGAAGAACCAGTCCTCGCCCGGCTCGAAGCTCTGGATGATCGGGTGCCCGGTGCCCTCGTGGTGGCGCGTGGCGTGCCGCCCGGGCGAGGAGTCGCAGCAGCCGACGTGCCCGCAGGCGGCGCACCGGCGCAGGTGCACCCACCACCCCCCGCCCTCGAGGCACTCCTGGCAGCCGGTCCCGCTCGGCGGGACGGACGGGTCGATCTCGGGAACAGCGCTCTCTCCGTTGCTCATGGCGACCACGCTACTCACCGGAGCCCGGATCCGAACGCGACCCGCTGACCGGCCGGGACCGCTCCTCCGCGGCCAGCGCCTCGCGCACCCCCTCGGCGGTGGTCTCCCGCAGCTCCTCGTCCAGGAGCAGCCAGCGGGTGATGCCGATCGACTCCAGGAACGGCAGGTTGTGGCTGGCGACCACGAGCGCGCCCTCGTAGGATTCGAGCGCTCCCGAGAGCTGCCGCACGCTGGCCATGTCGAGGTTGTTGGTCGGCTCGTCCAGCATGACCAGCTGCGGGGCGGGCGCGGCGAGCATCGTCGCGGCGAGGGCGGCGCGGAAGCGCTCCCCTCCCGAGAGGGTGCCCGCGGGCTGCTCGGCGCGCTTGCCCTTGAACAGGAACCGCGCGAGCTGGGACCGGATGTGCTGGTCGGTGACCCCCGGCGCCAGGCGCGACACGTTCTCCACCACGCTCAGCTCCTCGTCGAGCACGTCCAGGCGCTGCGGCAGGAACCGCAGGGGCACGAACGCCTCGGCCTCGCCGGAGGAGGGCTCCAGCAGGCCGGAGAGCGTGCGCAGCAGCGTGGTCTTCCCCGCCCCGTTGCGTCCGATCAGCGCGACGCGCTCGGGGCCGCGCAGCTCCAGGTCCCCCTCCCGCAGGCTCCCGTACGGCAGGGACAGCCCCCGTGCCCGCAGGACCACGCGGCTCCCGGGCACGGCGGTGTGCGGGAGGTCCACCCTGATCTCCGCGTCGTCGCGGACCGCGTCCGCCGCCTCCTCCCGCCGCTCGCGCGCCTCGTCGAGGCGCTCCTCGTGCACGCCGCGCAGCTTGCCCGCGGACTCCTGCGCGGACCTCTTGAGACCTCCCGCGATGATCTTGGGGATGCCGCCCCGGTCGTCCAGGCGCTTGCTGTTGCGCTGGCGGCGGGCCAGTTTCATCCGGGTCTCCTCCAGCTCGCGCTTCTGCCTGCGCACGTCCGCGTCGGCGGCCCGCAGGGTCCGCTCCGCCGCCTCCTGCTGGGTGGCCAGCGCCTCCTCGTACGCGGAAAGGTTGCCCCCGTACCAGGTGACCGAGCCCGCCCGCAGCTCGGCGACGCGGTCCACGCGCTCCAGCAGCTCCCGGTCGTGGCTCACCACGACCAGCACCCCGGAGCGCCAGTCGTCGACGGCCTCGTACAGCCTGCGGCGGGCGAACACGTCGAGGTTGTTGGTGGGCTCGTCCAGGAGGAGGATGTCGGGGCGCTCCAGCAGCAGGGCGGCCAGGCGCAGCAGGACGGTCTCCCCGCCGGACATCTGCCCCACGGTGCGGTCCAGCTCGACGTGTCCCAGGCCGAGCGGGCCCAGGGTGGCCAGGGTCCGCTCCTCGACGTCCCAGTCGTCGCCGACCGCGTCGAAGTGCGCCTCGTCCGCGTCCCCGGCCTCGATGGCGTGCAGGGCGGCGCGCCGCTCGGCGATGCCGAGGGCCTGGTCGACGCGCAGTGACGTGTCCAGGGTGATGTCCTGCGGAAGGTAGGCCAGGCTGCCGCCGGCGGACACCGAGCCCCCGGCCGGACTCAGCCGGCCGGCGAGCAGCCGCAGCAGGGTGGACTTGCCGGCGCCGTTGGCCCCGACGAGACCGGTGCGGCCCCGGCCGACGGAGAGTGAGAGCCCGTCGAAGACGGGTGTGCCGTCCGCCCAACGGAAGGAGAGGGCGGAGCAGGTCAGGGAGACGCCGGTGGCAGGCGTACTCGGCATGGTGTTCCTCGCGGTCGCAAGCGCTGTGAAGGGGTGGCTTCGTGGGCGAGCACCACGCGGCGGCCGCGTCTGAGGAGACGGGAGGTGTCCCGGGAGCATCGGGGACGTCCTGCGCCGAGGTCGCAAGCACGCGGGGTCACGGACGGCGTGGAAGCCAGTCGGGGTGTGACCGGTGTACGGGCCGGGCCGTACCGCGTGGTGATCGCGAACCTCAGATGCGCAACGTCCACCTCTGTCGTCGACAACAGGACGTGGGCCACTTTAGGGGATGGACCGCCCCGGAGTAAACCGTGTTTCCCCGTGGCGTGTGCGCGGGTCCGGCGGACACCGGGGCCGGGCCGCCGGACCGGTGGCCCGGCGGGGTCACCGGCGGCGGCGCCCCCAGCCGGAGCCGTAGCCCGCCACGTGCAGTGCGAGGCACAGCAGGCCGGCGAGGGCGAGGGTTCTCGTGGTGACGAGGTCCTGGATGCCCGTCCCGAGGAGTTCGAGGAGCAGGGCGAGTCCGAACAGGACCGCGGCGGCGGTGGCGAACACGGGGCCTCCGAGGGATGGTGGGTGTGTTCCCGGGCGCTACCCGTCTACCCGCGTGCCGAGGCGGCAACCACGGGCGCGGAGCCGCTGCCGACGCGGGTGCGCCGTGCCGTCGCGGTTGCGCGCCGCCCCGGCCCCCCGGCCCCGCGGTCCGCGCGGAGCCGGGGGCGGCCGCGGATCAGCGGTCGGTGGCGGGCCGCTCCTGCGGGGACTCCTCCCCGTCCTCGGGGCGGTGCGCCGGCCCCTCCAGGGAGGCCCGGGGGACAGGCCGCGCCTGGTGGTACGGGTGCTGACCGGGGTCGTGCGGCTCGGGCCGGTCGTACCCCGGGGAGGGGGTGCGGGGAGGGACGTGCCCGGTCCGCTCCGCCGACGGCTGCCCCTGCTCGTGTCCGGCCCGGGGGCCGGGCGGAGCCGCCGCCTCCCCGTCGGGGCGGTCGTCCTCGTCGCTGAGCCCCTTGGCCTCGGCCTTGAGGATCCGCGCGCTGCGCCCGAGCGACCGCGCCAACGCGGGCAGCCTGCTCGCGCCGAACAGCAGCAGCGCGATCACCAGCAGGATCATGATCTCGCGTGCGCCGATACCCATGTCGTCGTTCCTTTCCTCGTGGGGATCACGTGCCCGGGGCGGGCGGCCCCGGGTTCACCGCCGGTCCCTGCCGGGCGGTTCGCCCGGCAGGAAGCGGAACCCCGCCCCCGTCTCGGTGACGAAGTAGCGTGGCCGTCGCGGATCCGGTTCCAGCCGCCTCCTGATGTGGGACATGAACACGCGCAGGTAGTGGTGTTCGGTACCGTACCCGGGCCCCCACACCTCACGCAGCAGCCTGTCCCGCGCGACCAGGGCGCCGGGCTCGGCCGCCAGCACCTCGACGATGCGCCACTGCCGGGGCGTCAGGGGCACGGGCCGCCCCTGCCGGGTGACGCGCTCGGCCCGGAAGTCGATGGTGAAGTCCGCGGTGACGAGCGGGGGAGGGGGCGGGTGCGGCGCCGCCCGCCGCCGCATGACCGAGCGCAGGCGGGCGAAGAGCTCGCCCATGGAGAAGGGCTTGGTGACGTAGTCGTCCGCGCCCGCGTCCAGCGCCTCCACCTTGGTCGCGGGCGCGTCGTCGCCCGACACCACCAGGACGGGGGCCTCGCTCCACACACGCAGGCTCCGCAGGACGCCCAACCCGCCCAGAGACGGCAGGCACAGGTCGAGGAGGACCGCGTCGGGGCGGTGTTCAGCGGCCAGGGCCAGCGCCTGCTCCCCGGTCGCCGCGTAGAGGGGCGTGTACCCCCGCGCGCGGAGGTTCATGCCGAGCGTCCTCCGGACGGTGAGGTCGTCGTCGACCACCAGGACCCCTGGGATCCGCTCCATCCTCCCCCTTCCGTTCCGGTTCCCCGCCGCCGGGGCCGGGCCCGCGTCCGGCGGTCCCCGCCGGAGCCGAGGGGGAGGGGCCGGCGCCCGGCGCGCCCGGTGCGTCCGGTCCGCCGGAACCATCGAAGGGGATCCCGGGGGCGCGGGGGCGGGTCCTAACGGTTTCCATGCGGGTCCGGGCCGGGATCCTGACGCCTTCCTGACGTTCGCGGGCTCGGGGGCGCTGCGGCCCGCGCCGCCGGGGCACCGTCATGGCAGTGCGCCGGCCCCGCGCCGGGGGCACCGCCCCGCCCCGCCCCGGCCCGGGGCGGGGCCGGGGCGGCCCGGCCCCGGCCCCGAGGGCGCGTTCAGGACAGTCCGCCCACCGGGTCCTCCCCGGCCCGCCACCACACCCCGAGCCGCTGCCGCGCCACCAGCCACCCCGCGTCCGTCCGCACGAAGTCCCAGTCGTAGGGCCCGCCCATCTGGAACGGCCCGCCCGGGTCCGGCTCTTCGCCGACCGCCACGAACCACATGTAGCCGATCCCCGTCGCCCGGTCGCCCGCCACCTCGAACGCCGTGTTCAGCAGGTGGTGCTGCATGTGCGCGTACGGCTCCTCCGCGTCCCGCACCGTGCGCAGGATCTCCTCCCGGCCGCGCACCGCCTCCCACGGTCCGAACTCCAGGACCGCGTCCTCCGCCCAGCAGGCGATCCAGGCGTCCCAGTCCCGCGCGTCGAGGGCGCGCCAGCCCCGCACCAGCAGCTCGCGCAGGGACTCCTCGACCGCGAGGTCCTCCAGGGCGCGCAGGCGGTCCTCCAGGAGGCCGAGTCTCCGCACCAGCCCGGACACGTCCGCGGGACCGGGCCGCCCGTCGTCCCGCGCCGGGCTCACTGCGCGCTCCCGACCGGGCGCAGCACGATCTCGTTGACGTCGACGCCGGGCGCGGCGGACACCGCGTAGGCGATGGCGTCCGCGACCGCCGCCGCGGGCAGGGCCACCGCGCGGTAGGTCCGCATCGCCTCCCGGGCCTCGGGGTCGGTGATGCCGTCGGCCAGCTCGGACTCGGTCACACCGGGCGAGACGAGCGTGACCCGCACCGCCCCACCGGACTCCTGGCGCAGCCCCTCCGTCAGGGCCCGCACGGCGAACTTGCTCGCGCAGTAGACGGCCGCGGTCGGGGACACCTCGTACGCGCCCACGGACGCCACGTTCACCACGTGCCCGGAGCCCTGCGCCCGCATCACCGGCAGCGCGGCGCCGATGCCGTGCAGCACGCCCCGCACGTTCACGTCGACCATCCGCTCCCACTCGTCGGTGAGGCCGGCCGACAGCGGGGAGAGCGGCATCACCCCGGCATTGTTGACGAGGACGTCGACCCGGCCGAAGGCGTCCCGCGCCGCGGCGACGAAGGCGTCCACCGAGCCCGCGTCGGTCACGTCGAGGCGCCGGCACGCGGCGGTCGCGCCGCCCTCCGCCAGCTCGTCCACCAGGCGGGTGAGGCGGTCGGTGCGCCGGGCGCCCAGGAAGACGCGGTGGCCGTCGGCCGCGAGGCGCCGCGCGGTAGCCTCGCCGATACCGCTGCTCGCGCCGGTGATCAGAACACTCTTGGGGACAGGCGTGGCGTCGTTCATACGGGTGTGCCCTCTCTCGGGGGTCGGTCGGATACGGGCGCCGACCCGGCCT
>NZ_JBSHDN010000235.1:0-9264 GCF_053616335.1 Nocardiopsis sp. NPDC055824 | reverse complement strand
GTGTCAGCCCCTGGCGGAGGCGCCGCTCGCGGCGGCCTCCCTGTCGGCCTCCGTGCCCGCGTCGTCCGCGTCGGCGGTGTCGGACCCGGCCGCGGGCTCGTCCAGCGGCACGAAGCCGGAGGCGTCGGGGCTGGTGTTGTAGCGGTCCAGGTCCAGGATGCCCTCGCGCTTGGCGACGACGGTCGGGACCAGCGCCTGGCCGGCGACGTTGACCGCGGTGCGGCCCATGTCCAGGATCGGGTCGACGGCCAGCAGCAGGCCGACGCCCTCCAGGGGCAGGCCCAGCGTGGACAGGGTCAGGGTCAGCATGACGGTCGCGCCGGTGGTGCCGGCGGTCGCGGCGGAGCCGATGACCGAGACGAACACGATCAGCAGGTAGTCGGTGACGCCGAGGTCGATCCCGAAGAACTGGGCGATGAAGATCGCCGAGATCGCCGGGTAGATCGCGGCGCAGCCGTCCATCTTGGTGGTGGCGCCGAACGGGACGGCGAACGCCGAGTAGTAGCGCGGCACGCCCAGGTTCTGCTCGGTGACCCGCTGGGTCACGGGCATGGTGCCCATGGAGGAGCGGGACACGAAGCCGAGCTGGATGGCGGGCCAGGCGCCGCTGAAGTACTTCGCCGGGGACAGGCCGTTGAGCCGGGCGATCACCGGGTAGACGACGAACAGCACCAGGGCGAGGCCGATGTAGATGGTCAGCGTGAACTTGCCGAGGGCGCCGATGGTGGTCCAGCCGTAGCTGTACACGGCGTTGCCCAGCAGGCCCACGGTGCCGATCGGGGCCAGGCGGATGACCCACCACAGGGCCTTGAGCACGACCTCCAGCGCGGAGGCGGTGAAGGCGATGAAGGGCTCGGCGGCCTTGCCGACCTTGACGGCGGCGATGCCCAGGACGATGGCGATGACGATCAGCTGGAGGACGTTGAAGCCCAGCGAGGTGCTGACGGTCCCGTCGTCCGCGACCGAGGTGTCCGCCGCCAGGCCGAGGAAGTTGGCCGGGACGATGCTCTCGATGAACGCCAGCCAGGAGCCGGTGCCGGACGGGTCGCCCGCGCTGGCGCCGTCGACCGCGCTGTTGAGGCCGGGCCGGATGGTCAGCCCGAGGCCGATGGCGATGGCCACGGCGATCAGGGCGGTGGCGCCGAACCAGAGCAGGGTCTTCCAGGCCAGGCGCGCGGCGTTGGTGACGTTGCGCAGGTTGGCGATGGAGGAGATGACGGCCAGGACGATCAGCGGAGGAACGATCGTCCGGAGCAGCGTGACGAACGTCGAGCCGATGGTCTCGAGGGTGACGGCGAGCCAGTTCGGGTCGCCCGCCTCGCCGACCGGGCCGATCTGGAAGGCGACGACGCCGAGGACGACGCCGAGGACCAGGCCGAGGAGGACCTGGGCCGCGAACGGGAAACGGAAGCCTCTGCGCTTCGTGGGCGCTTCGGTGCTCTGTGCGGACACGGGATGTGACTCCAGGTGGTGAAGGCAGCCGGAGGAGCGCACGACGACGCGGTCGGCGCGGTGGGACGCGGCCCCGGCTCGGGGAATGGCGGGATCACCAGTGGGAAGGTGACGGATGGTGGGTACGGGTGTGCGGCGCGCTGCCCGGACGGGCGCGCGTGGACCTAGCTACACGCCTGACAGCCGCGGCGGCACAGGTCGATGTGCCACCTTCGTGTCAGTCCCCAGATGTTCGTCACGATCAAGGACAATAGCCTCGATCCCTTACTTATTCCATACATGTGTGTCGACGTCTTGCTGTCCCAGGGGCCACACTGTCGACACCGTGGGCTTTTTCGACCTTCCGCTCCGTCCGGATGGGGCGAGGATCACGTGGATCGCCGGATCCGGGGAAGGATCCGTGGAAACCACCGTGACGGAGTGACAGTGATGGCTACCGTGGGCGACGAGAACGATCCGACGAACGGAGGCGGCGACATGTCTGTTCCCACCGTGGCCGAAATCCTGGTCTCCGAGTTCGGTGAGGTGACGATTCCGATGCCGCCCCGGCGGGACTTCACCGCCGACGACCTCGACCGCATCCCGGATCTTCCGCCGCACACCGAACTCATCGACGGAAGCCCGGTACTGGTGAGCCCCCAGAAGCGCTTTCACATGTTCGTGCTCAAACTGCTCGAACAGCAGTTGGACGCCCAGGTCCCCGAGGACATGGTGACGTACCGGGAGATGACGGTCAGGTTCGCCGAGCGGCAGAGGCCCGAACCCGATCTCATGCTCGTCCGCGAAGGCGACGGGCAGGGGGTGCACGACACCTGGATCGAACCGCAGCTCGTCGCGTTGGCGGTCGAGGTGATCTCTCCGGAGCCCGAGGTGCGTGACCACGAGCGCAAGCCACAGCTCTACGCGGAGGCGGGGATCCCCCACTTCTGGCTCGTCGAGGAGGAAGCGCACATGGAAGCGGTGGTGTACGCCTACGAACTCGATCCGGTCAACAAGAAGTACGGGAATCTGACCGTGTACCGGGAGCGGCTCAAGACCAGCGCGCCGTGCGACCTGGACATCGACCTGACCCGCGTCTCCCGTGCCGGGAGGGGGAGCTCGGCGGGGCGTGACGCATGAGGGAGGCGCCGGCCGGCGCCTCCCCCGCGTGCTCCCGTCGGCCGTGGGCCAGGCGTCCTAGGCGTCCTCGATCTCGCAGACCACCGCGCCGTTGCCCACGGTCTCCCCGGCGGACACCTTGAGGCCGCGGATCGTCCCGGCCCTGTGGGCGGTCAGGGGCTGCTCCATCTTCATCGCCTCGATGACGACCACGGTCTCGCCCTCGGCCACGCTCTGCCCCTCCCGGGCCACGACCTTGACCACGGTGCCCTGCATCGGCGAGACCAGGGAGTCGCCGCTCGCGGCCGCCGCGCCCGCACCGCCCCTGCGCGAGGAGCGCTTGCGCCTGTCCGCGCCCGGGGCGGGGGCCTGGGCCGAGGCGCTCAGCCCCGCGGGGAGCACCACCTCGATCCGCCTGCCGCCCACCTCCACCGTGACGCTCTCGCGCCCGGCCTGCTCCGCCTCGCCGGGGGCGCCCGACCACGGCGCGATCGTGTTGTCGAACTCGGTCTCGATCCACCGCGTGTACACGCCGAACGGCTGGGCGGGGTCGGCGGGCGCGAACGCCTCGTCCTCCACGACCGCCTGGTGGAACGGGATCACCGTGGGCATCCCGCCCACCTCGAACTCGGCCAGTGCCCGGCGCGAGCGCCGCAGCGCCTCGGCGCGCGTGCGCCCGGACACGATCAGCTTGGCGACCATGGAGTCGAAGGCCTGGGGGACGGTGAACCCGGCCTCGCAGCCGGTGTCCACCCGCACCCCCGGGCCGCCGGGCAGCTTCAGCCCGGTGATGGTGCCCGGGGCGGGCATGAAGCCCCGCCCGGGGTCCTCGGCGTTGATGCGGAACTCGAAGGAGTGCCCGCGGATCTCGGGGTCGCCGAAGCCCAGCTCCTCGCCGTCGGCGATCCGGAACATCTCCCTGACCAGGTCGATGCCGGTGACCTCCTCGGTCACCGGGTGCTCCACCTGCAGGCGGGTGTTGACCTCCAGGAAGGAGATGGTGCCGTCCACCCCGACCAGGAACTCGCACGTGCCCGCGCCCACGTACCCGGCCTCGGCCAGGATGGCCTTGGAGGCGGCGTAGAGCTGCCGGGTCTGCTCCGCGGACAGGAACGGGGCGGGGGCCTCCTCCACCAGCTTCTGGTGGCGGCGCTGGAGCGAGCAGTCGCGGGTGGAGACCACCACGACGTTGCCGTGGGTATCGGCCAGGCACTGGGTCTCCACGTGCCGGGGCCGGTCCAGGTAGCGCTCCACGAAGCACTCCCCGCGCCCGAACGCGGTCACGGCCTCGCGCACCGCGGACTCGTAGGCGTCGGGGACCTCCTCCAGGGTGTGGGCGACCTTGAGCCCGCGCCCGCCGCCGCCGAAGGCGGCCTTGATCGCGATGGGCAGCCCGTGCTCGGCGGCGAAGGCCACGACCTCCTCGGCCGACTCCACCGGGTCGGGGGTGCCCGCGACCAGGGGCGCGCCGACCTTCTGCGCGATGTGGCGGGCCTGCACCTTGTCGCCCAGGGCGGTGATGGCCGAGGGCGGCGGGCCGATCCAGGTCAGGCCGGCGTCGATGACCGCCTGGGCGAAGTCGGCGTTCTCGGCCAGGAAACCGTAGCCGGGGTGGACGGCGTCGGCGCCCGAGGCGGCGGCCACGGCCAGGAGCTTGGCGATGTCCAGGTAGGAGTCGGCCGGGGTCGACCCGCCCAGGGAGTGGGCCTCGTCGGCGAGCTTGACGTGGAGGGCGTCCAGGTCGGGCTCGGCGTAGACGGCGACGCTGGCCAGTCCGGCGTCCGCGCAGGCGCGGGCGATGCGCACGGCGATCTCGCCGCGGTTGGCGATCAGTACTTTACGCACGGTGGGAAGTCCTTCTGCTGTGGCGTGGGGCGGAGGCGCACCGGCCGCTCCCTGCGACGTCTGGGTGGTGGTGGAGCACGGGGACCGTCACCTCGTGCTCAGGCGCCAGGCCCCGGGCCCGGGGCGCAGCGGGGCGCGCATGTTCCGGGAGCGGTCCCCCCACCCCGAGGGGCGCCGGTCCTCCCCGGGCGCGTCGGAGGCGGCGCGGGCGGCGTTCGCGCGCGCGGCGAGGACGGCGGTGAGGACCGCGACCTCCTCCGCGGTCGGCTCGCCCCGGACGACGACCAGGTGCGGCGGGTTCTTCGGCGCGCTCACAGCGGGATGTTCCCGTGCTTCTTGGGGGGCAGCTGCTTGCGCTTGTTCCGCAGCGCCCGGAGGGCCTTGGAGATCTGGCCCCGGGTCTCGGACGGCATGATGACGCCGTCCACGTATCCCCGCTCCGCTGCGGAGAAGGGGTTGAGCAGGGTGTCCTCGTACTCGCGGACGAGCCGGGCGCGCTCGGCCTCGACGTCGTCGGCGGCGGCGAGGGTGCGCCTGTGCAGGATGTTCACCGCGCCCTGGGCGCCCATGACCGCGATCTGCGCGGTGGGCCAGGCCAGGTTGACGTCCGCGCCCAGGTGCTTGGACCCCATGACGTCGTAGGCGCCGCCGAAGGCCTTGCGGGTGATCACGGTGATCAGCGGCACGGTGGCCTCGGCGTAGGCGTACAGCAGCTTGGCGCCGCGCCGGATGATGCCGTCCCACTCCTGGTCGGTGCCGGGCAGGAAGCCGGGCACGTCCACGAAGGTGAGGACGGGGACGTTGAAGGCGTCGCAGGTGCGCACGAAGCGCGCGGCCTTCTCGGAGGCGTCGATGTCCAGGCAGCCCGCGAAGCTCATGGGCTGGTTGGCGACGATGCCGACGGAACGGCCGTCCACGCGGCCGAAGCCCACCACCATGTTGGTGGCGAACCGGGCGTGGACCTCCAGGAACTCGCCGTCGTCCAGGACGGCCTCGACGACGGTCCGCATGTCGTACGGTTGGTTGGCCGAGTCCGGGATGAAGGTGTCCAGGGCCAGGTCGGTGTCGGTGACCTCGTCGCCGGGGTCGTCCTCGGGCGCCAGGACCGGCGCCTCCTCCAGGTTGTTGTCGGGCAGGTGCGAGAGCAGGGTGCGGACGTAGTCGATGGCGTCCTGTTCGTCGGCGCCCATGTAGTGGGCCACACCCGACCTGGTGCTGTGGGCGCGCGCCCCGCCCAGGTCCTCCATGGAGACGTCCTCGCCGGTGACGGTCTTGATGACGTCGGGGCCGGTGATGAACATCTGCGAGGTCTCGTCCACCATCACCACGAAGTCGGTGAGGGCGGGGGAGTAGACGTGTCCGCCCGCGGCGGCCCCCATGATGAGGGAGATCTGCGGGATGACGCCCGAGGCATGGGTGTTGCGCTTGAAGATCTCCGCGTACAGGCCCAGCGCGACGACGCCCTCCTGGATGCGCGCGCCGCCGCCCTCGTTGATGCCCACGACGGGGCAGCCGTTGGTGAGGGCGTGGTCGAGGACCTTGACGATCTTCTCGCCGTAGACCTCGCCGAGGGAGCCGCCGAAGACGGTGACGTCCTGGCTGAAGACGGCGACGGGGCGCCCGTCGACGGTTCCGTGGCCGGTGACGACACCGTCGCCGTAGGGGCGGTTGCCCTCCAGCCCGAAGCTCGTGGAGCGGTGTCGGGCCAGGGCGTCGAACTCCACGAACGACCCCGGGTCGAGGAGCGCGTCGATGCGCTCGCGGGCCGTCATCTTGCCTTTGGCGTGCTGTTTCTCAACGGCTCGCGCGGAGCCCGCGTGGACGGCTTCGTACCGGCGTCGTTGCAGGTCGGCGAGCTTGCCCGCGGTGGTGTGGATGTCGATCTCGTCCGCGGGCAGCGGTTCAGGGGCTTCGGTGGCCATAACTACGCAGGTTAACCGCGACCTCGCGGGACCGGGGCACGCGGCCCTGGTTACTCGCCAGTAGGTGCGGTTCGGCACGGCCCTGTCCGCACCCCTCCGGAAGGGGCCGGACCGGCCCGCGGCGGCGCGGAAACGACGTGATGAAATGTGCGTCCCTTTCCCTTGCGCAACAATGCTTAACGCCCGGGCAAAGTGCGTCGGAAATGCGCCCCCGCGCACCTGTCGTCCGGCCCGATCTCTGTAGTGTCGGGCCCATGACAGCGGTAAGCGCAGAACGCGACAGTGCCCGGCAGGAAGTTCCCGAGCAACTCAGGAATGACGTCAAACTCCTCGGAGAGATGCTCGGAACGGTCCTCGCCGAAAGCGGCGGCGAGGAACTGCTCGCCGATGTCGAGAAGCTCCGACACGCCGTGATCGGCGCCCGTGACGGTTCCGTCACAGGCGAGGAGATCACCGCGATCGTCGCCGCCTGGCCCCTCGAACGCGCCAAGCAGGTGGCCAGGGCCTTCACGGTGTACTTCCACCTGGCCAACCTCGCCGAGGAGCACCAGCGGATGCGGGCCCTGCGCGAGCGCGACGACGCCGCCAACCCTCCCCGCGAGTCCCTGGCCGCCGCCGTGCGCGCCATCCGGGAGGCCGACGGCGGGGAGGAGCGCCTCAACGAGCTCGTGGCCGGCATGGAGTTCCATCCCGTGCTCACGGCCCACCCCACGGAGGCCCGGCGCCGCGCCGTCTCCACCTCCATCCAGCGGATCAGCGAGGACCTCGACGCCTGGCACGCCTCCCACGAGGGGAGCAGCGCCGCCGCCGAGGCGCACCGGCGCCTGCTGGAGGAGATCGACCTCCTCTGGCGCACCTCCCAGCTGCGCTACACCCGGCTCGACCCGCTCGACGAGGTGCGCACCGCCCTCGCGGCGTTCGACGAGACCATCTTCTCCGTCATCCCGCAGGTCTACCGGAGCCTGGACGCCGCCATCGACCCCGACGGCACCGGCGTCCGGCCCCCGCGCGCCACGCCCTTCGTCCGCTACGGCAGCTGGATCGGCGGCGACCGGGACGGCAACCCCTACGTCACCCACGACGTGACCCGCGAGGCCGTGCTCATCCAGTCCGAGCACGTGCTGCGCGGGCTGGAGGGCGCCGCGGACAGGGTCGCCCGCACCCTCACCGCCTACTCCAACCTCACCCCGGCCAGCCCGGCGCTGCTCGACGCCCTCTCCGCGGCCCGCGCCGGCCACCCCGCCCTGATGGCCGGGATCGGCGAGCGCTCGCCCAACGAGCCGCACCGCCAGCTCCTGCTGCTGGCCGCCGCCCGGCTGCGCGCCACCCGCGAACGCGACGCCGACCTCGCCTACCCCGACGCCGACGCCTTCCTCGACGACCTGCGCACCGTGCAGGACTCGCTGGTCGACGCGGGCGCCGTCCGCCAGGCCTACGGTGAGCTCCAGCACCTCGTCTGGCAGGCGGAGACCTTCGGCTTCCACCTCGCGGAGCTGGAGATCCGCCAGCACAGCGAGGTGCACGCCGCCGCACTGGAGGAGCTCAGGGCGGGGAAGGCCCCCTCGGAGCGCACCGAGGAGGTACTGGCGACCATCCGGGTCATCGCCTGGATCCAGGAGCGCTTCGGCGTGGAGGCGTGCCGCCGCTACATCGTCAGCTTCACCCGCACCGCGGAGGACGTCGCCGCCGTCCACGAGCTGGCCTCCCACGCCCTGCCGCCCGAGCGGATGCCCGTCCTCGACGTCATCCCCCTGTTCGAGACCGGCGCCGACCTGGACGCCTCGCCCGACGTGCTCGACGGCATGCTGGAGGTGCCCCAGATCCGGCGGAGGCTCGAACAGACCGGCCGCCGCGTCGAGGTCATGCTCGGCTACAGCGACTCCGCCAAGGACGTCGGCCCGGTCAGCGCCACCCTGCGGCTGTACGACGCCCAGGCCCGGCTGGCCGCGTGGGCGGAGCGGCACGACGTGCGGCTCACCCTCTTCCACGGCCGCGGCGGGTCGCTCGGACGCGGCGGCGGGCCCGCCAGCCGCGCCCTGCTCGCCCAGGCGCCCGGGTCGGTCGGCGGCCGGTTCAAGGTCACCGAGCAGGGCGAGGTCATCTTCGCCCGCTACGGGCAGCCCGCCATCGCCCGCCGCCACATCGAGCAGGTCGGCCACGCGGTACTCATGGCCTCCACCGACGCGGTGCAGGAGCGGGAGCGCTCCGCCGAGGCCAGGTTCCGCGGGGTCGCCGACGCCATCGCCGGAGCGGCCCAGGAGACCTACCTGGAGCTGATCAACACCGAGGACTTCGCGCTGTGGTTCTCCCGGGTCAGCCCCCTGGAGGAGCTCGGGGAGCTGCGGCTGGGCTCGCGCCCCGCGCGCCGCGGGGCGGCACGCGGCCTCGGCGACCTGCGCGCGATCCCGTGGGTGTTCGCCTGGACCCAGACCCGGGTCAACCTGCCCGGCTGGTACGGGCTGGGGTCGGGGCTGGCCGCCGTCGAGGACGTGTCCGCCCTCCGGGCCGCGTACCGCGAGTGGCCGATGTTCGCGTCCCTGCTCGACAACGCGGAGATGAGCCTGGCCAAGACCGACCGCACCATCGCCGAGCGCTACCTGGCGCTGGGCGGCCGGCCGGAGCTGACCGCGAGGGTGCTGGACGAGTACGACCTCACCCGCGAGCTGGTCCTGCGGGTGACCGGCCACAGCCGCCTGCTGGAGAACCGGGCGGTGCTCTCGCGGGCCGTCGACCTGCGCAACCCGTACGTGGACGCGCTGTCCCACCTCCAGCTGCGCGCACTGGAGGCGCTGCGGGGCGAAGAGGCGGACTCGCTCTCCGAGCAGGACCAGCAGCACCTGGAGCGGCTGCTCCTGCTCTCCGTGAACGGCGTCGCCGCCGGACTCCAGAACACCGGCTGACCGCCACGGCCCCCGCGACCGCGGCGGCGCCCCGCACCCGGGAGGGG
>NZ_JBSHDN010000234.1:0-9306 GCF_053616335.1 Nocardiopsis sp. NPDC055824 | reverse complement strand
GCCGATGTGTGCCGCGGTCCCCGGCTGCCGGGGGCTCCCGCCGTGTCCGGTCCGGGAGCGCACGCGTCGTCTAGACGGCGGTCTCCTCGTGCACGAACGCCGTGAGGCGCTGGAGCACGTCCGGGTCGGTGCTCGGCAGCACCCCGTGTCCCAGGTTGAAGATGTGCCCGTCCGCGGCGCGGCCGCGGGAGAGGATGTCGCGGGTCCGCTCGGCGACGACCTCCCAGGGCGCGAACAGCGTCGCGGGGTCCAGGTTGCCCTGGAGCGCGGTGCCCGGCTGGACGCGCTGGGCGGCCTTGTCCAGGGGGACCCGCCAGTCCACGCCCACGACGTCGGCCCCCGCCTCGCTGAGCAGGCCGAGGAGCTCGCCGGTGCCCACGCCGAAGTGGATGCGCGGCACCTCGTACTCGCTGAGCTGACCGAAGATCCACGACGTGTACGGGAGCACGGAGGCGCGGTAGTCCTCGGCGCTGAGCGCCCCGACCCAGGAGTCGAAGAGCTGGACCGCGCTGGCCCCCGCCTCGATCTGGGTGCGCAGGAAGCCCAGCGTGATGGTGGCCAGGCGGCGCATCAGCTCGTCCCACAGCTCGGGCTCGCCGTACATGAGCGCCTTGGTGTGCTCGTGGTTCTTGGACGGGCCGCCCTCGATGAGGTACGAGGCCAGGGTGAACGGGGCGCCCGCGAATCCGATGAGCGGCTTGTCGCCCAGCTCGTCGACCAGCAGGCCGACCGCCTCGGTCACGTAGGTCAGGTCGTCGGGCTCGATCTCGCGGAGCCGCTTGACCCCGGTCGCCTCCCGGATCGGGTCGGCGACCACGGGGCCGACCCCGGGCTTGATGTCGAGGTCGATGCCGATGGCCTTGAGCGGCACGACGATGTCGCTGAAGAAGATCGCGGCGTCGACGTCGTACCGGCGCACCGGTTGCATCGTGATCTCGGTGATCATGTCGGGGCGCGCGCACGCCTCAAGCATCGGGACGTCGGCGCGCACCCGTCGGTACTCGGGCAGGGAGCGTCCGGCCTGGCGCATGAACCACACCGGCGTGTGGGTCACGGGAAGGCGCCGGCAGGCGCGGAGGAAAGGAGATTCTTGCAGGGTCACCCCTCGATCGTGCCATGCCCTCCCCGGTACTCCCACTCGGATCGCCCGAGCGGGGTGGCGGCGGCGGGGCCCCGGGACGGCCGAAGGTCCCGAACCGGCGCGGTAGAAGGCGACCCGGTCCCAAGATCATCACAAAACACCGACACGCCGCTCCAACTCCGACCCGCGACCGGTGACTCGTGCCACGGTCGGGTGCGTGCCCCTCCCCCCGCCCGCGGCGGGACGGCGGAGCACGTTCAGACGACACCCGCCGGTGCGTGATCACCAGAGAACGAAGGCTGACGTTTCCACCATGCCCGATGTCGGTAGCGCCGAGGACGCGCATGAGACGTTCCGGCGAGCGGTCGAGGCCCTGCACTCACCCCTCCACCGCCCCGAGATCACCGTCCGGGAGATACCCGCCCCCCAGCGGTTGGCCCCCCACTCCGCCGCCGTGTCCGCCGAGGTGACGGTGGACGGCGAGGAGGTCGCCTGGGGCCGTCTCATCGTGCTGTACGACCCCGAGAACACCCGCGACTGGCCCGGCCCCTTCCGAGTGGTCTGCCAGGTCAACTCCGAACTGGAGTCGGACATCGCGACCGATCCGCTGCTCGGACCGGTCGCGTGGAGCTGGCTCACCGACGCCCTGGAGGCGAGTGCGGCCACGCACCACACCCTGAGCGGCACCGTCACCCGCGCGACCACCGAGGGTTTCGGCACGAAGTCGGACCAGGGCTCCACCACCGAGGTCGAGATGCGCGCCTCGTGGACCCCGGAGTCCGACGACCTGTCCGTGCACGCCGACGCGTGGGCGGCGCTGCTCGCCTCCGCGGCGGGGCTGCCCCCGCTGGACGTCGCCGACATACGCCGCCAGCGTTCGCGACCCTGACCCGGGGCGGTCGGGCCGCCGGGGCGGCGGTGCGCGCCCGGCGGCCCGTTCCCGTGCCCGCGGGGCCCCGGCTCCCGGGTGGCGGGGGCCGGGCGCGCGGAGGGGTGCGCGGCTGCGCGGAAGCCACCCGATTTCCACGTCCGGTGGCGACAGCGCATACCGTAGTGGTGTGGCGAACGCGTTGAACTCCAAGACAGACCCCCGCGAACCAGGCGACGACGACGCTGAGAGGGCGCCCCTGCTGCGGGAACCCCGTGAGGGCCTGCCCGAGGTCACCGCCGACGCCGAGACCCTGGCCGGTGTCATCGCGGCGCTCTCCGCCGGCACGGGCCCCGTGGCGGTGGACGCCGAGCGCGCCTCCGGCTACCGGTACGGACAGCGGGCCTACCTCGTCCAGCTGCGCCGCAACGGCGCGGGGTCGGCGCTGATCGACCCCATCGCGTGCCCGGACCTGAGCGGACTCGACGCGGCGGTGGGCGAGGCCGAGGTGGTGCTGCACGCCGCCCACCAGGACCTGCCGTGCCTGTCCGAGGTCAACCTCCGCCCGAAGCGGCTGTTCGACACCGAACTGGCCGGGCGGCTCCTGGGCCATCCCAGGGTGGGCCTGGGCTTCATGGTGGAGCGGATGCTCGACATCCGGCTCGCCAAGGAGCACTCCGCGGTGGACTGGTCGCAGCGCCCCCTCCCCGAGGACTGGCTGCGGTACGCGGCCCTGGACGTGGAGATCCTCATCGAGCTCCGCGACTCCCTGGAGGCCGAGCTGGAGGAGACCGGCAAGCTCGGCTGGGCCCGCGAGGAGTTCGCCGCGGTCCTGGCGGCTCCGCCCAAGGAGCCGCGGACCGACCCCTGGCGCCGCACCTCGGGCATCCACCGGGTGCGCAACCAGCGCGCCCTGGCCGCCGTGCGCGAGCTCTGGTACGAACGCGACCGCATCGCCCAGGAGCGGGACATCTCGCCCGGGCGGGTGCTCCCGGACGCGGCGATCGTGGAGGCGGCGACGACGATGCCCCGCTCCACGACCGACCTGGCCAAGATCCGGCAGTTCGGGATCAAGCTCGCCCGCCGCTACCTGACGACGTGGATCAAGGCGGTCAACCGCGCGCGCGACATGGCGCAGGCCGACCTGCCCCGACCCAACGCGCCGGGCGACGGCCCGCCGCCGGTGAACCGCTGGGCGGACCGGGCCCCCGAGGCCGCGCGGAGGCTGGAGGCCGCGCGGACCACGGTCACGGGCATCGCCGAGGAGATCGTGATGCCGACGGAGAACCTCCTGCTGCCGGACACGGTCCGCCGGCTCGCCTGGGCGCCCCCGGAGACCGTGGACCCCGACGCCGTGGGGGTTTTCCTGCGCGAGCGCGGGGCACGTGAGTGGCAGGTGGGCCTGACCGCGGAACCCCTGGCCACGGCCTTGCGGGACGCGGAGAAAAGCTAGCGTTTACCCGCTTCTCACCCAATCAATCCAAACGTGACGGAAGTCACCGACCCATAAGGGTGTTTGACGCCTGTTCCGTAGCCCCGTGTCCGATTAAGTTATAGAAACGTGCCTTGGAATATCAGGGCTTCTTGACCTCTTACGGGTGTGACGGCCGTCGGCTGCGAGGCCGCGGTTGCGCGATCAGGGAAATGTGGTGAGTCTGCTGTCGTTCTGGCGTGCGTTGCTGCGCGAGACCGGGTTGACGGGTGCGACCAGGACACGGTCCGCCGATTCCGCCAGCGCCGTACCCGCTCGCGAGGAACGGTCCGTGACCCGTCCGGCCGAGACCCCTGTGCCGAGTCCGGCCCCCGTCGGCGGCGGGGGGTTCGAGACGCTCTCCCTGGCAGAGGAGCGCTCCGAGAGCACCCCGGACGGCGCCCCCGCGCCCACGTCGGGCATGCGGGCCGCCTCCCTGGAGCGCGCCCTGCGCTCCCTCGTGGAGCGGCTGGGCACCGAGCACCCCGACACCATCACCGCCCGCAACAACCTGGCGACCAAGTACGCGCAGATGGGGCGCCGCCAGGCGGCGGTGCAGCAGTTCGAGCTGGCGCTGTCCGAGGCGGTCGCGGTCTTCGGCGACGAGCACCCGCGCACCGAGATCATCCGGGAGAACCTGGCCTGGGCCTACGAGGACGCCGGGCGCCCGGCGGACGCCTCCGGGCAGTGGGAGCTGCTGCTGCGCGAGCGCGAGCGCCAGTTCGGCGCCTCCGACGAGGACACCGTGGAGGCGCGCATGCGCCTGGCCGTCTGCTACCGGCGCAGCGGCCGCCTGGACGCGGCGGTCGCGCACTACCAGCAGGCGATCGAGGACGTGGCCTCGACCGAGCGGCGCGAGGAGCTGCGGCTGGGGCTGAGCGCGGCGCACAACATGTCCGGGCGCTACGACGAGGCGATCAACCAGCTCCGCATGGTCCTGGCCGCGCGGCGCCGCCGCCTGGGCAAGGGCCACCTGGACACCCTGGCGGTGCACCACCGGCTGGGCCGCGCCTACACGCAGGCGGGCCGCACCGACGAGGCGGTGGAGAGCCTGCGCGAGGCCTACCGGGTGGCGCTGAACTCCTCCGGCGACCCGGAGGTGCGGCGCCTGACCCTGCGGCTGCGCCGCGACCTGGCCGGCGCCTACAACGCGGCCGGGCGCCACCGCGAGGCCAACGCGCTGCTCTGACGGCGCAGGCGGGGCGGAAGGCGAAGGGGTCCGATCGGGGCCGGGGTGGACCACCCCGGCCCCGACGCGTGTGCGCGCCGGGTCCCGGCCGCGGTCCCCGCAAGGCCTCGGGTCGGTGCGGAGCGGCGGCGCGCACCCCGCGGCCCCTCTGCCCGAGCCCGCAGCGGTCCGCCCCGGGGCGCCGGCGCGTGCCGGGGCCGCACCGCGCCGGGTCGGAGACCGCCGCCGGCGGCCATGGGCCGGACCCGTTCCCAGGATGTCGCGAAGACGTCGGCCCCGCCGCTCGCACAATTTGTTACTGACGAGTAGCATGGGCGCAACAAGTCCACTCACCCTTGGAGAAGGAGGGCCCATCGTGCCGCGAACTGCCCGCGATGTCGTGTTTGTCGACGGGGTGCGCACCCCGTTCGGCAAGTCAGGCAAGGGCCTCTACGCCGAGACGCGCGCCGACGACATGGTCGTCCGCGTCATCCGCGAACTGATGCGCCGCAACCCCGGCCTGCCGCCGGAGCGCGTCGACGAGGTCGCCATCGCCGCCACCACCCAGATCGGCGACCAGGGCCTCACGATCGGGCGCACCGCCGCGATCCTCGCCGGGCTGCCGCGCAGCGTCCCCGGCTACTCCGTCGACCGCATGTGCGCGGGAGCGCTCACCGCCGTCACCACCTCGGGCGCGGGCATCGCCTTCGGCGCCTACGACGTGGTGATCGCGGGCGGCGTGGAGCACATGGGCCGCCACCCCATGGGTGAGGGGGTCGACCCCAACCCGCGGATCGTCTCCGAGAAGCTGGTCGACCCGTCCGCACTGGTCATGGGCAACACCGCCGAGAACCTGCACGACCGGTTCCCGGGCATCACCAAGGAGCGCGCCGACGCCTACGCGGTGCGCAGCCAGGAGAAGGTCGCCAAGGCCTACGCCGACGGCAAGATCCAGCCCGACCTGGTCGAGATGCTGGTCCGCTCCCTGGAGAAGGGCTACGGCCTGGCCACCCGGGACGAGCCCCCGCGTCCCGGCACGACCATGGAGTCGCTCGCCGGCCTCAAGACCCCGTTCCGCTCGCACGGCAACGTGACCCCCGGCAACGCCGCGGGCCTCAACGACGGCGCCACCGGCGCCCTGCTGGCCGCGGAGGACGTCGCCGAGGAGCTCGGTCTCGACGCCCGCATGCGCCTGGTCGACTTCTCCTTCGCCGGTGTCGAGCCCGAGGTCATGGGCGTGGGCCCCGTCCCCGCGACCGAGAAGCTGTTCGCCCGCCAGGGCATCTCGATCGACGACGTCGGCCTCATCGAGATCAACGAGGCCTTCGCCGTCCAGGTGCTGGCCTTCCTGGAGCACTTCGGCCTCGCCGACGACGACGCCCGCGTCAACCCGTGGGGCGGCGCCATCGCCATCGGGCACCCGCTCGCCTCGTCCGGCGTGCGCCTGATGATGCAGCTCGCGCGCCAGTTCGCCGAGCGCCCCGACGTCCGGTACGGCCTCACCACCATGTGCGTCGGCCTCGGCATGGGCGGGACCGTCCTGTGGGAGAACACCAACTACGAGGGGGGCAAGTGAGCAACGCGATCGAGCAGGCGCGGGAACTGTTCAAGGACGAGGTCGTCACCAACGCGATCTCCCGCGACGTCGAGCTTCCCCACGGCGCGGGCACGGCGGTCCTGATCACCCTGGACAACGGGCACGACCACACCAAGCCCAACACCTTCGGCCCCGGCGGGCTCCTCAGCCTGGACGCCGCGATCGAGGCCGCCCGTGCGCGCACCGACATCGCGGCCGTGGCCGTCACGGGCAAGCCGTTCATCTTCGCCGTCGGCGCGGACCTGACCGGCGTCCCGGCGATCCGGACCCGCGAGCAGGCCCTGGCCATCGGCAAGCTGGGGCACGACGTGTTCCGCAAGCTCGGCGAGCTGCACGTGCCCACCTTCGCCCTGGTCAACGGCGCGGCCATGGGCGGCGGCGTCGAGGTGGCGCTGCACTGCACCTACCGCACCATCTCCTCGGGCGTGCCGGCGCTCTCGCTGCCCGAGACCTTCCTCGGCCTGGTGCCCGGCTGGGGCGGCACGTACCTGCTGCCCCGCCTGATCGGCGCCGAGAAGGCCCTCAAGGTCGTCATCGACAACCCGCTGGCCCAGAACAAGATGCTCAAGGGCCCGCAGGCCTTCGAGATGGGCATCGCCGACGCGATGTTCGACCCCGCCGACTTCGTCGAGGAGTCCCTGCGCTGGGCCGCGAAGGTCCTCAAGGGCGACGTCGTCGTCGAGCGCCCCGAGGTCGACGAGGGCGAGGCCTGGGACAACGCGGTCAACATGGCCCGCTTCACCGTCGAGGGCAAGCTGCACGGCGCCGCCCCGGCCCCGGCCCGCGCCGTCGAGCTCGTCGCCGAGGCCAGGAACCGCACGCGCGACGAGGGCTTCGCCGCCGAGGACGAGGCGCTCGCCGACCTCATCATGAGCGACGAGCTCAAGGCCGGCCTGTACGCGTTCGACCTGGTGCAGAAGCGCGCCAAGCGCCCCGCCGGCGCCCCGGACAAGTCGCTCGCCCGCAAGGTCACCAAGGTCGGCGTCGTCGGCGCCGGGCTGATGGCCGGACAGCTGGCGCTGCTGTTCGCCCGCCGCCTCGACGTCCCCGTCGTCATGACCGACCTGGACCAGGCGCGCCTGGACAAGGGCGTCGCCTACGTCCACGGCGAGATCGACAAGCTCCTGAAGAAGGGCCGGATCGGCAACGACAAGGCCAACCACCTCAAGGCCCTGGTCAGCGGCTCTCTGACCAAGGACGCGTTCGCGGACGCCGACTTCGTCATCGAGGCCGTGTTCGAGAACATGGAGGTCAAGCAGCAGGTGTTCGCCGAGGTGGAGGCGGTGGTCTCCCCCGAGGCGATCCTCGCGACCAACACCTCCTCGCTGTCGATCACCGAGATGGCCTCCGGCCTCCGCCACCCCGAGCGGGTCGTGGGCTTCCACTTCTTCAACCCGGTCGCCGTCCTGCCGCTGCTGGAGATCGTCCGCGGCGAGAAGACCGACGACGCCTCCCTGGCCACGGCGTTCGCCACGGCCCGGAAGCTGAAGAAGACCGCCGTCCTGTGCAAGGACGCCCCGGCGTTCGTGGTCAACCGCCTGCTCACCCTGTTCATGGGCGAGGTCCTGGGCGCCGTGGGCGAGGGCACCGAGCCCGAGGTCGCCGACCGCGCGGTCGCGCCCCTGGGGCTGCCGATGTCGCCGCTCCTGCTGCTCCAGCTGGTCGGCCCCGCGGTCGCCCTGCACGTGTCCGAGACCCTGCACGAGGCGTTCCCCGAGCGCTTCGCGGTCTCCGCCGAGCTGGCCGAGATCGTCAAGGCGGGCAAGACGGCGATCTTCGCACCGGACTTCACCATCGACCCCGAGGTGAGGGAGCTGTTCACCGGAGGCGACAAGCCGTCCGAGGAGAGCGAGATCCTGGACCGGGCGCTGCGCGCGATGGCCAGGGAGGTCCGGCTGATGCTGGACGAGGGTGTCGTGGCCGAGGCCGCCGACATCGACCTGTGCCTGATCACCGGCGCGGGCTGGCCGTTCCACACCGGCGGCATCACGCCGTACCTGGACAAGGTCGGCGTGTCCGAGGCCGTGAACGGCAAGCGGTTCCACGAGGGCGCCCCGAAGGCGTTCTGACCGAGGAGCGCCGCCGGACGCGGACGGGCCCGGCCACCCCTGTCGGAACAGCGGGGGCGGCCGGGCCCGTTCCCGTTCCCCGGGAACGCAAAAGCGCACTTCACAGACATTTCGACTACTCGAACATACCATCCAGTAACTCTGTGCAATGACTGCCTCGTGGCAATCTCCCCTGAGCACCAGATATATGCCGAGTTGTTCGCCGACGCGCCGGACATGGCCGTCGGCTACCTGCGCGACCTCGGCGTGAACGTTCCCGACTACGAACGGAGCGAGGTCACCTCGTGCGACCTCGGCCACGTCGATCCCGTGGAGCGCCGTTCCGACGTCGCGATCATGCTGCGCGGCCCCGGCCCGGACGACCCCCACGACCACCTGATGGGCATCGTCGTGGAGGTCCAGCGCGATCAGAAGGAGCGAAAACGCTTCACCTGGCCCGAATACGTGGCCAGCCTGCGGTTCAGGCACGAGTGCCCGGTCATGCTCCTGGTGGTCTGCCCCCGGCAGTCCGTGGCCGACTGGTACGCCGAACCGATCCACCTGGGCCATCCCGGCTTCGCCCTCCACCCCCTCGTGGTGGGTCCGGACGACATCCCCGTCGTCACCGACCCCGGAACGGTCGCCGTCTCACCGACCCTGGGAGTGCTCTCGGCGGCGGCTCACGGACATCTCAAGAAGGACGTCCTGGACGCGCTGCACACCGGTCTGGAATCGATCGACCAGGACAGGGCCGCGAAGTACATTGGATTCGCGCTGCACCTGCTCACCGACACTGATGGACAGAAGACTCTGGAGTCGCTCGTGATGGCGGACACGTACGAGTACACCAGCGCCTGGACCGAGAGCCTCAGGGCCGAGGGTGAGGCCGACATGCTCCTGAGGATCCTCGGGGCCAAGGGCATCGACATCCCGGACGGGGCGCGCGAGCGGATCAGCCGCTGCCGCGACGTCGGCCAACTCGCCGCGTGGGCCGAGAAATCCGCCGCCATCACCCACATCGACGAGCTGTTCGACGAGTGACCTGAGCCCGGGGCGGGTCCGGGCGCCGCGGG
>NZ_JBSHDN010000233.1:0-9388 GCF_053616335.1 Nocardiopsis sp. NPDC055824 | reverse complement strand
CCTCGCCGGGCGCGCGCGGCGGCGGACCCGTGCGGGGCCCGCCGCCCCCCCGCGGCGGGTCGGGCGCCCGGCGCCGCCGCGGGGGGCGCGCCCCGGGTCGTTCGGGGCGCGCGCACGCTCGCGGGCGCGCGCGGAACCGGCCTCCAGGATCGCGTCGATCTCGGAGGGGTCGTCCATCAGCTGGTCGTAGCGCTCGCGCTTGGGGCCGAGTTCGGCGTTGACCGCCTCGAACAGCTCGTTCTTGAGCTCGCCCCAGCCCATGCCGCCGGCCTCCAGCCGCCGCCGGACGTCGGCGACCTTGTCGGCGTCGGCGAAGTGGGCCAGGAGCTGGAAGGGCACCGAGCCGTCGGCGTCCTTGGGGTCCTCCACCGGGGTGGAGTCGGTCGGGATGCGGCGGATGGCCTTCTTGAGCTTGTTCTCCGGCAGGAACAGCGGGATGTGGTTGTCGTAGGACTTGCTCATCTTGCGGCCGTCGGTGCCGGGCAGGATGCTGCCGTCGCCCTCGTCGATGACGCCCTTGGGGACCGGGAAGGAGTACCCCTCGCCGAAGCGGTGGTTGAAGTACCCGGCGATGTCGGCCGTGTACTCGATGTGCTGGGACTGGTCGCGGCCGACCGGCACGTGCGTGCCCTCCATGACCAGGATGTCGGCGGCCATGAGGATGGGGTAGTTGTACAGCCCCATGTTGATCCCGGCGTCCAGGTCGCTGTTCCCGGCCGCGGTGTTGCGGTCCCGCGCGGCCTTGTAGGCGTGCGCGCGGTTCATGAGGCCCTTGGGGGTGAGGGCGCTCAGGATGGTGGTGAGCTCGAAGGTCTCGGGGACCTTGGACTGCTGGTAGACGACCGTGCGCTCGGGGTCGAGGCCGCACGCGAGCCAGGTGGCAGCGCCCGACCGGATGCTGTGGCGGAGCTCGGCCGCGTCCTTGACGGTGTTGAGCGCGTGGTAGTCCGCGACGAAGTAGTACGTGTCGTACTCACGGGCCGCGGCCAGGGCGGGCTTGATCGCGCCGACGTAGTTGCCCAGGTGGAATTCCCCGGTGGGCTTGATGCCGGTCAGGTAGGTGTTCGCTGCCATGTCCTCAGCCTAGCGGCGTTCGGGGGCGCTCCCCCGTACAGGTCCTCCCGGCGGCCGTCCCCGGACCGGGCCCCTCCCCCTCCGGGCCTGTGTGGTGTCCGGGGGCCCGGGGCGCATGCCCCGGGGCCCCGGACACGGCCGCCCGTACCGCCGGGTCAGGAGCGGAAGGCCGCCCAGTGCTCGACGATGCGCCGGGCCTGCCCCTCGGTGAAGTGGGTCATGCAGCCGTCGTCGCTGTAGTTCATGAAGTTGGTGACGGGGTCGTCGCCCTTCTTGCGGGGGCAGGAGTCCCTGCCGACCGGGCAGCCGGACGCCGCCTCGCGCTCGTAGGGGGTGTCGTCCACGTAGTCCCCGGGCGAGGCGCACCCGTTCTGGAACGTGTGGAACAGCCCCAGCCAGTGGCCGACCTCGTGGGTACCGGTGTGGCCGAGGTCGAAGCCGTCGCGGCCCCCGCCGGGCAGGGTGTCGTGGGCGAGCACGACCCCGTCCTGGTCGGGCGCCGCCTCGTAGTCCTGCGGGAAGGAGGAGTACCCGAGCAGCCCCGTCCCCAGTTGGGCCGTGTAGACGTTGAGCGTCCCGGCGCCGCCCCGGTGCAGCTCGGCCCGGATCGTGTCGCGGTACTCGTCGAACCGGGTGAACCAGGTGTCGTTCACCGTGCGGGTGGTCTCGGACAGCTCGAAGCGGAAACCGGTGTCGGCGCCGTCCGTCCCGTAGCCGCCCGAGAAGGCGGTGTTGAGGACCTCGATCTGGTCGTCGACACGGGCCTGCGGCACGTCGCCCCGGCCGTCCTCGGCGGAGATGACGTGCACCACGACCGGCACGTTCCGGGGCGCCTGCATCTCCTGGCCGCGCAGGGGAACGAGGGCCTCGCGGAACCGCCTGTCGTAGTCCTCGGCCTGCTGCGGGGTGAGCTCCCCTCCCTCGGGCACCGCCGCGTCGGGATCGCTCACGCGGGCGGCCTGGCCGGCGCGGCCCGGCGGGCACTCCTCCAGGAGGGAGCCCTCCTCCCCCGGGGCCAGGGTCCGGGCGGTCTCGGCTCCGGCCGGTTCGGGCGGCAGGCCCGCGACCGTCCCGGTCAGAGCGAGACCGCACATGAGCAGTCCGGTCCAGAGCGCGGCTGTGCCGCCGCGAGAGCTTCGTCGATTCACATCACGGAATGTAATCAAACGGGCACGTTACGCACAGCAGCCGTGCGCACGCTGACGAAGTGTTTGCCCTTTTCGGGACAACCGGGACTACTTGCCCCCGACCGCCCAGGTGCGGAGCTTGGCGATCCGCTCGCGGATCTGGGTCGGGGAGGCCTGCGCCACCGGCGGGCCCCCGCACGCGCGGCGCAGCTCGTTGTGGATGACCCCGTGCGGCTTGCCCGTCCGGTGGTGCCATGCGCCCACCAGCCCGCTCAGCTCGCGGCGCAGCTCCGCCACGATCTCGTGGGTGGGGCCCTCCTCCTCGGCCGGGTCGTCCTTCTTCGCCCTGCGCTCACCCGCGCGGATGTCGGCCTTGCGCTTGCGCAGGAGCTGGGAGACCTGTTGCGGGTCGAGCAGGCCCGGAAGCCCCAGGAAGTCCTCCTCCTCGGAGGAGCCCGGGACACCGCCGTACTCGGCCCCGTCGTAGAGGGCGCGGTCGAACTCGGCCGCCGACTCCATCGTCTCGAACGGCAGCTCCTCGCCGGCGTCCGGGCTGTCCCGCTTGCGGTTGGCCTCCTTGAGGAGGTCCTCCTCCGGGTACTCGTCGTCACCGGGCGGCGGCTTGTCCAGCACGTGGTCGCGCTCGCGCTCCATCTCGCCCGCGTACTCCAGCAGGGTCGGCACCGAGGGCAGGAACACCGACGCCACCTCGCCCCGCTGGCGCACGCGCACGAAGCGGCCGATGGCCTGGGCGAAGAACAGGGCCGTGCTGGTGGAGGTGGCGTACACGCCGACCATCAGCCGGGGCACGTCGACCCCCTCCGACACCATGCGCACCGCGACCATCCACCGGTCGTCGCCCACGGCGAAACGGGAGATCTTCCGGGAGGCCGTGGGGTCGTCCGAGAGCACCACGGTCGCGCCCTTGCCGGTGATCTGCCGGATGATGCGGGAGTAGGCGCGGGCGTTCTCGTGGTCGGTGGCGATGACCAGGCCGCCCGCGTCGGGGTGCGTCTTGCGGACCTCGGTCAGGCGCCGGTCCGCGGCCTGGAGCACGCGCTTGATCCAGTCGCCCTTGGGGTCCAGCGCGGCGCGCCAGGCCTGGGAGAGGGCGTCCTGGGTAAGGGGCTCCCCGAGTCTGGCCGCGAGTTCGTCCCCGGCGCGGGTGCGCCAGCGCATCTCACCGGAGTAGGCCATGAAGATGACGGGGCGCACGACCCCGTCCTCCAGGGCCGGGCCGTACCCGTAGTTGTAGTCCCACGAGCAGCGGCGCACCCCCGCCGCGTCGGGGACGTAGTCCACGAAGGGGATGGGGTTGATGTCGGAGCGGAAGGGGGTGCCGGTGAGGGAGAGCCTTTTGGTCGCCGGGTCGAAGGCCTCGCGCGCGGCGTCGCCCCAGGAGAGGGCGTCGCCCGCGTGGTGGACCTCGTCGAAGATCACGAGGGTCTTGCGCGCCTCGGTCCGGTTGCGGTGCAGCATCGGGTGCGCGGCGACCTGCGCGTAGGTGACTGCCACCCCGATGTACTGGCGGCCGAGCGCCCCCTGGCCGTTCTTGAAGTCGGGGTCGATGGCGATGCCGAACCGGGCGGCGGCCTCGGCCCACTGCTTCTTGAGGTGCTCGGTGGGGCACACGATGGTGATGGCCCTCACCGCGTGCCGGTGGAGGAGTTCCGTGGCCAGGGTGAGCGCGAAGGTCGTCTTGCCCGCACCGGGGGTCGCCACGGCGAGGAAGTCGCGCGGCTCCCGGCGGAAGTACTCCTCGAACGCCTCCCGCTGCCAAGCGCGGAGCCCGCGCAGGCGGTCCTCCGTAGTGGTCTGCGTCACCGTCATTCTCAGAACCGTCCCCCGTTGCTCACCTGCTAGAGGTTAGCGGTCGTGGCGGACCGGACCGGGAGCCCCGCCAGTGGTGCCGCCCACACGACCGCGCCGCGGCCCCGGGCCGGGCCCGGGGCCCCGCGGGCGGCCCGGAGCCGGGCGGACGTCAGCCCCCTGCCCCGGGGACCTCCGCCCCGGAGGCCCCCTCTTCCCCGGAAAGCCCTTCGGCCCCCGGGTCCTCGGAGACCTCTCCCGTGCCCGCCTCCCCGCCCGTGCCGACGCCCTGGGTGTCGACGGCGCCGTCGTTGAACGGCATGTGCGGGGAGATCGCCGGGAAGGCGAAGAACCACAGGAGCGCCGCGGCGCCGGCCAGCAGGCCGACCGCCATGATGAACTTGGAGGCCCAGGGGCCGGGCAGGATGCGCCAGATCAGACCGTACATTCGCGTTACCCCTACTCGGCCTCGGCGGTCTCGGGGGCCATGTGCGCGATCGAGTCGGGCATCCCCTCGGACTTGGGCGTGGTCTCGACCAGCTCACCCCAGACGATGAGCCGGTGCGTGTTGTTCAGCTTCGGCGCACAGGTGGTCAGCGTGATCAGGGACCGCTCGGGCTCCCCCTCGCCCGCCCCCTCGACGTCGTCGAACGGGTCCGGCTCGATCACCCACACGTCGGTGGGCAGGACCGTCTCCTCCTGGAAGACCTCGTACGTGTAGAAGTTCTCCCCGTCCTCCAGGACCAGCACGTCACCGTTGTCCAGCAGGTCCATGTCCCAGAACAGGCCCGGGGTCCGGTGGGCGGCGATCGCGTAGTTGCCCGCGCCGCCCGCGCTGCTGGGGTACTCGGTGTAGTGGCCGGGGCTGTAGCGGATGTCGTCGGGGGTGGTGCCGTTGACCACGACCCAGTCCAGGTCGAGGCTGGGGATGTAGAGGCGGCTGTCGGCGCTGCCGGGCAGCGGCTCGGAGTCCGGACCGGACTCCTCCGCCGTGGCCGCCCACGCCTCGTTCAGCCCGTCCGCCAGGCCCTGCTGTTCGCGGTCGGTCTCCCACTGGGAGCCGTAGACCTCGTACCCCGCGTAGAAGAGCATGAGCAGACCGGCCGTCAGGAGGATCTCGCCGACGAACCGGACGAAGCCGCGCACGACGTCTCCCGGGGTGGCCCTGGGCCGGGGCGCCCGGCGGCGTCGGCCGCCCGCGCTCCGTCCACGCCCCTCCCGCCGCTCGTGCGGGGGCTCTTCGTGTGGCTGCCGTTCAGTTGTGGACACCAATACGACCTACTCCTGTGGACGCTCTCATGTGCGCCGGACACCTACCGGAGGGGCACGACCAGCGGGACCCCGGTACGCGGGTGCGGCAGGACTTCGACCTCGTGCTGGTAGACGTTGCCGAGCAGGGACGCGGTGAACACGTCGGCGGGGGCTCCCTGCGCGGCGATCCGTCCTCCGGAGAGTATCGCCACACGATGGGCGTAGGCCGCCGCAAGCCCCAAATCGTGCAGGACCACGATAACCGCACCACCGTCCTCCGAGATCTGACGCGCGATGGACAGTACGAGTTCCTGGTGCCCGATGTCCAGGGCCGCCGTCGGTTCGTCGAGCATCAGCACCTGCGTGTCCTGGGCGAGGACACGCGCGAGCATCACCCTGGCCCGCTCTCCCCCGGAGAGCGTGGGGAACCGGCGTCCGGCCAGGTGGGCGACGCCCGTGCCGTCCATGGCCGCGGCGACCGCGGCGTCGTCGGCGCCGGGGGCGCACAGCCCCGCCCAGGGGGCCCGGCCCATGGCGACGAGCTCGGCGACCGGGAACGGGAAGCTGACCGACGCCTCCTGCGGGAGGACGGCCCGCCGCAGCGCGAGCTGTGGCGGGGTCCACTCCGGCAGGGGCCGGTCGAGGAGGAGCACGGCGCCCTCGTCGGCCTCCCCCCGGGCGGGCCCGCCGGTGACGTCGCCGGACAGGGCGGCCAGCAGGGTGGACTTGCCGGCCCCGTTGGGGCCCACCAGGGCCAGGAGCTCTCCGGCGCGCACCGTGAGGTCGACCCCGTCCAGGAGGGCGCGTCCGCCCCGGCGGACGGTGACCCCCTCGGCGCGGACCACCTCCGAGCCGGTCGCGGCGCGGACGGGGAGCGCGGGGGGACGGGACAGGGGGGCGAAGGCGGCGGAGACCCGCCGGCGCAGACGGGGAAGGGTGTTCACGACCATCCTCCCTGCTTGGCGCGGGTGCGGTGCAGAAGGTAGAAGAAGAACGGCCCGCCGAGGGCGGCGGTGACCACGCCGAGGGGGATCTCGGCGGGTGCGGCGACGGTGCGGGCGAGCAGGTCGGCGGCGAGCAGGAGGAGCCCTCCGCCGAGCGCGCTGGCGGGCAGCAGGACCCGGTGCCCGGGACCGGTGACCATGCGGATGATGTGCGGGACGACCAGGCCGACGAACGCGACGATCCCCGCGAACGCGACGGCGGCCGAGGTGAGCAGCGCCAGGGCGCAGATGAGGACGAGGCGCATGCGCTCGACGTCCACGCCCAGGTGGCGGGCGGGCCCCTCGCCGAGCGCGAGCAGGTCGAGGCGCCGGGCGTGGAGGGGGATCACGGCCAGTCCGGCCAGGAGGCACGGGGCGATGGCGGCGACCTTGGACCAGGTGGCGGTGGAGACGCTGCCGAGCTGCCAGAAGGTGATGGTCTGGATCTCGGCGTCCTGGGAGAAGTTGGTCATCAGGCCGATGGCCGCTCCCGCCACGGCGTTGACGGCGATGCCCGTGAGGAGCAGGGTGACGACCTCGGTGCGGCCGCGCGAGCGCGCGAAGACGTACACGAACAGGGTCGTGGCCAGGCCGAACACGAACGAAGCGGCGATGATCGTCCAGTGGCCGAACACGGTCAGGCCCGTGAAGACGACCGTGATCGCGCCGACCGCCGCGCCGGAGGAGACCCCGATGACGCCGGGCTCGGCGAGGGGGTTGCCGAAGATCCCCTGCATCATGGCCCCGGCGGCGCCGAGGGCGGCGCCGACCATGACCGCCAGGACGACGCGGGGGAAGCGCACGTCCCACAGGACGGTCCGGCCGATCCGGTCGGGGGGTGTGCCGACCTCCAGCCCGACCGCGTGCAGGACCGAGGAGGCGACCTGGCCGGCGGGCACGGGGTAGGCGCCGGCGCCGGCCGCGACGAGCGAGACCGCGACCAGGCCCGTGCCGAGTCCGGCCAGCAGGAGCACGGCCCGGAGGCGGTGTGCGGCGCGCCCCCCGGGTCCCGGCGGGGGGCCGCCGTCCACGCCGACCCGTTCGGGGGCGGTGGTGTCGGGGGCGGTCACCGGCCCTCCCCCTCCGCCTGGAACGCGGCCAGTTCGTCCGCGAGGGCCGCGACGACCTGCGGCGTGCGGGGGCCGAAGTTGAGCAGGACGCCGTCCTCGAAGTCGACGACCGCCCGTGCCGCGCCGGCCGGTGTCTGGGCGACACCGGGGATCTCGACGAGCCCGTCGACGCCGCCCACGGACTCCAGGCCCTGGGTCATGACGAGGAGCACGTCGGGCTGGGCCGCGATGAGGGCCTCCGTGGTGATGGGGGTGAACGGTGTGGTCAGGCCCATCTCGACCCCGGCGTCGCGCGCACCGGTCTCGGCGAGCACGGCGTCGGCGCCCGAGCCCTCGCCGCCGAGGAGGTAGACCCCGGCCGTGCCCCGCAGGTAGAGGAAGGCCACGAGCGGGCCGTCGCCTGAGCCGTCCGCCTCCTCCCGGACCTCGGCCATCTGCGCCCGCGTGCGCTCGGACAGGGCCGCGCCGTCGTCGGGGACCCCGAGGGCCTCCGCGACCCGCTCGAAGCGCGGGTACATCTCGTCGATGGACCAGGCCTCCTCGACGATGACGACGGGGACCCCGGACCTCTGGATCTGCTCGACGGCCTCGGACGGGCCCGTCTGGGTGTCGGCGAGGATCACCGTGGGTTCGAGGGCGAGGACGCTCTCGGCGGAGACCTCGTGCCCCTCGCTGATGACGGGGAGGCCGGCGGCCTCCTCGAACGTGGCGGCGACGTCGCGGCCGACCACGTTGTCGCCGAGGCCGAGCGTGAAGACGATCTCGGCGAGGCTGCCGGTGAGCGGGAGGATGCGGCTGACGTCGTCGACCTCGACCTGCTCGTACTCCAGGGGGTCGGAGCTCGTGCGGTACGGATCGAGGACGACGGAGTCGACGGTGACGGGGAGCTCGGGCTCCCCGGTGCCCTCCAGCGGCTGGAGGCGGTTCTCGGAGAAGTCGGGGATGTCGGCGGCGCCGTCCCCTCGCGAGGGGGCCTCGGGCGCACCGCCTCCTCCCACGGCGCAGCCGGCCAGCGCCAGCGCGAGGGCGCAGGCCGCGGCGAGGACCGGGACGGATCGTGCGTGCGGGCGGTGTCCGCGCGGGCGGCGCCGCGCGTCGGCGAGTGGCATGGGGGTCGCTTTCGGTGGTCCGTGTGCCGGGTGCACGGGCGGGTGTCGCCGGGGAGCGGGGAGGCGACAACGCCCTTTATATGACACTTCGTCATCATCTTGACAAGCCTGATGCTTCGGTGTTCAACTGTTCCGGCGCGGACTTCGAGTTAGGCAAGGCTCACTTCACAAAGGTAAGCATAACCTAAAGAACTCTCCCCACCTCACGCGGAGGGCGGTCTCCCACCGCCCCGCACGAAGCGAAGGCCTCTGATGCAAGCAGCGGTTTCCCCCAGCCCGGGCCACGGGCGGCGCCGCGGGCTCGTCCCGCCCCTCGCAGCCACCGCCGTCGCGGCGGTGCTGTCCACGACGGTTCCGGCGGCGGCGCTCGCCGAACCCGTCCCGTCCCCGGACGGCGAACACGGCCGCCCCCGCGTCACCACCGTGGACCGGACCGGGGGCCTCGACCCCGCGGGCGACACCGTCACCGTCTCCGGGATCGGCCACGCGCCCGGCTCACTGGTCGAGGTCGCCACCTGGGCCGTGCCGGCCGGTTCCGCGGACACCCGTGCCGCCGACGACGGCGCCGTCCCCGACGACGGCAACGCGGTGACGGTCGAGGTCGGCTCGCGCGGAACCTTCACGGTCGCCCTCGACACCGGGGCGGGGTTCGCCGCCGGGGCCGGCCTGGACGCGGAGGAGGACCCGTTCGAGATCCGCCTCCTGGAGCTCGCACCCGCCCCCGCCGGGGACGCCGGCGCGGCCGCCGGGGGGACCTGGGCGCCCGGCCCGGCGGAGGACACGGGCGGGGGCGCCGGGGAGGACGCGTCCGGGGACACCGGCGGGTCCGCGCCGACCGCCTCCCCCGGTGCGGGGACGAGCGTCTCCGAGGCCGTCCCGGAGGCTCCCTCCGCCCCGGTCGTGGTGGGCCGGGTCCCGGTGGCCTTCGCCGTCACGGGCGCCGTCCCGGAGACGGCGCCCGTGAC
>NZ_JBSHDN010000232.1:0-9474 GCF_053616335.1 Nocardiopsis sp. NPDC055824 | reverse complement strand
CCCGCGCGCCGGCCGGGCGCACCCAACACTGGGGGTGCCCGTGTGTCCCTCCCCGCGGCCCCACCGCCCTGTCCTACCGGTCCGACCCCGGTCAGTCGTGGAAGTCCAGCTCCTCCGGGGGCAGCCGCTCGAAGTCGGTCTCCTCGATGCCGCCGCCCTCACGGTCGGTCACGCGGGGGCCCTGGACCATCTCGATGGTGCCGCCGGCCCGGTACTGGACGACGTACACGCCCTGGTGTCCGCCGTGGTCGCCACCGCTGGAGGAGAAGGGCAGGAGGCCCGGCCCCTGCCACTCCTGGGCCTCCATCGCGTCGACGAGCGACTGGCGGGTGAGGTCCTGGCCGGCCGACCTGAGGACCTGGGCCACCATGACGGCCTGGGTCATGCCGAACACGTGGGTGTTGGTGACGGTCTCGCCCTCGCCGTACTCCCCGTAGACCTCCAGGAAGAACTGGGCCCACTCGTCCTCCTGGTCCTCGACGCGCGGCATGTAGCTGGTGACGAGGGCGCCGTCCAGGAACGCGTCGGCAGGGACGTCCTCGGCGTCCGTGTCCTGGGTGAACTCGGCGAGCAGGCCCTGGAGGGTCGCGGTGTCCCCGCCGATGCTGGAGATGACCCACTGCGGCTCGTAGCCGATGCTCGCCGCCTCCAGCATGGCGAGGGCGACGAACGCCGGGATGCAGGAGCAGACGACCACCTCGGCCTCGGTGCGCTCGAACTCGGCGACCTGTGCGCTGAGGTCGGACACCTCGGACTCGTAGTGCTCGCGGGCGACGACCTCGTCGGCGAGGTACTGGTCCAGGCCCGCCTGGGAGTCCTCCCCGATGTCGTCGTTCTGGTACAGGTAGCCGACGTTCTGGCCGGAGAAGTTCTCGCTGATGTACTGGCCCTGGATCTTCGCCTCCTTCGTGTAGTCGGTCTGCCAGCCGTACGTGAGCGGGTGCTCCTCGGTGTTGTTCCAGGCCAGGGCTCCGGACGACGGGAAGATGTCGGGGACGCCCTCGTCGTTGAGGTAGTCGATGACGCCGCCGTGCGTGGGCGTGCCCAGCCCGCCCACCATCGCGAAGATCTCGTCCTCCAGGACCAGCTGGCGGGTGACGTCGATGGTCTGCGCCGGGTCGTAGGCGTCGTCCTCCACCCGGTAGTCGATCTGGCGCCCGTGGATGCCGCCCTGGGCGTTGACGTAGTCGAACACGGCCCTCGCCCCCTGGGAGACCGCCAGGTATCCGGGGGCGGCGGGTCCGGTCAGGGGCTGGTGGGAGCCGAGGACGATGCTGTCGTCGGTGACGCCGGTCGACACGTCCAGGTCGACCTCGCCGCCGTCGGCGACCTCGCCCGCGCCCGTGCAGGCGGTCGCCATGACCGTCAGCGCGAGGGCGGCGGCGAGTACGCCCGGTGTTCCTCTTCGCATGGTGGTTCTCCTTCGATGGGGGGTGGAGGGATCAGCGGGTCGTGGGGGGCCGCAGCCGGGCGCCCAGGCGTGTGAGCGCGCCGTGGAGCCCCAGGGGCCAGAAGCGCAGGACGAGGATGAGGACGATCCCGAAGAACACGACCGGGAGGTTGTTCTCGACGTTCCTGCCGAGTTCGAGGGAGCGGGCCAGGTCGGTGGCCCAGATCTGGAGGTAGACGACGGTGACCGCCGCCCAGAGCGCGCCCCACAGGCTGCCGATGCCGCCGAACACCAGGGCGGCGAGCAGGGTCAGGGAGAGCACGAGGGTGAAGCTGCTGGGGGTGGCGGTGCCGAGCACGTAGGCCTGCAGCCCTCCGCCGAGGCCCCCCGCGGCGGAGGCGATGACGAACGCGACCACCTTGGTCTTCCCGACGGGGACGCCCGCCATGGCGGCGGCCGTCTCGTCGTCGCGCAAGGAGCGCATGCGGCGGCCCAGGCGGCCGGAGGAGATGGTGGCGAGCACGGCGAGGCCGATGACGACGGTGGTCCACACGACGAGCGCCTTCCACTCGCTGTCGGTGAAGACCCCCTGGAGGAACGGGGGCGCCCCGGCGGTGCGGATGTTGAGCCCGTTGCTGCCGCCGAGGAACTCGTGGTAGCGGTGGGTCAGCCCGGGCAGCCCGACCGCCAGGATCAGGGTGGCCCCGGCGAGGTAGGGGCCGTGGAGGCGGGCGGTGGCCGCGCCGACCGCGATGCCCGCGACCGCCGACACGGCGACGATGATCAGCAGGTTCGCGGCGATGGGCAGCATCGGCTGGTGGAGGACGAGCAGCGTCATCGTGTAGGCGCCGATCATCATGAACGCCCCGTGGCCGAGCGACACCTGGCCGCTGCCCCCGACGAGCAGCTGCAGGCCCGCGACGGCGAGCATGGTGTAGCCGACGGCGGCCAGGCGCAGCGCGGTGAGGTCCCCGGTGACGAGCAGCAGGCCCGTCACCGCGGCGAGGCCGAGCGCCGCGAACAGGAGGTGGCGCAGCGGCGAGGGCAGTGTCCGCCGACTCCGGCCGCGGGGCGTGTCGGGGCTTCCCGCGGCGTGGGCGCCGGGGCCGGTGGCGCGTTCCGCGCTCTTTCCGGTGGGCGAGGACATGGCTACACCTTCCGCGCGGTCGGACGGGACAGGATGCCGTCGGGACGCACGCTCAGGACGACGACGACGATGGCGAGGGCCGTGAGGGTGGCCAGCTCGGGGCCGGCGTACCCGGACACGTAGGACATGCCGAGGCCGATGAGCAGCCCGCCGACGACGGCGCCGAACGGGTTGTCCAGGCCGCCGATGACGGCGGCGGTGATGCCGTAGACGAACACGACGTCGAACACGTTCGGGGAGATGAACGGGGGTCCGGCGAGCATGCCCGCGAGGGCCCCGATGCAGGAGGCGATGGCCCACCCCGCGGTGAGCATCAGGCCGACCCGCACGCCGCTGAGCCGGGCGGCCTCGGGGTGGAAGGCGGCGGCCCGCATGCGCAGGCCGAGCGGGGTGAACCGGTAGAGGGCGAACAGCAGGAGGGCGACGGCGCCGACGGACACGAGGGCGAACACGCTGGACGGGGCGAAGCGGCCCACGTAGCTGAACGCGTACCGGAACCCGTGCTGCTCGTTGCCCCAGACCATGCCCACCAGGCCCTGGACGACCAGGAGGAGTCCGAGGGTGACGATGATGGCGTTGAGCTGGGAGACGCGGGCGATGGGCCTGATGACGAACCGCTCGACCGCCGCCCCGGCGACCAGCCCGGCCGTCAGCGCGGCCGCGAACCCGAGCCAGTAGGAGCCGGTGATCCCGGTGACGGTGTAGGCGGTGTAGACCGCGACCAGGGCGAGCGCGGGCTGGGCGAAGTTCACCAGGCGCGTGGCCTGGTAGATGATCACGAGGGACAGCGCCAGTGCCGCGTAGGCCGCCCCGGTCGCCAACCCGTTGAGGGTCAGGTTGATGAAGTGGGTCATGGGGGTGCTCCTCAGAAGCCCAGGTAGGCGTGGCGCGTGCGGTCGTCGGAGAGCAGTTCGGAGGAGGCGCCCTCGGCGACGACCCGCCCCTGGTTGAGCACGAACCCGGTGTCGGTGACCGCCAGCGCCCCGGCGGCGTTCTGCTCGACGAGGACGACGGTGAGCCCGGTGCGGTCCCGGAGGTCGCGCAGGAGGCCGAAGATCTGCCGCGTGACCAGGGGCGCCAGCCCGAGCGAGGGCTCGTCCAGGAGCAGGATCCGCGGCCTGCCCATGAGGGCGCGGCCGATGGCGAGCATCTGGCGCTCGCCGCCGGAGAGGGTGCTCGCGGTCTTGCCGCGCCGTTCGGCCAGGGGCGGGAAGAGCTCCATGACCTCGGTGAACGTGCTCCTGTCCCGGCGGTCGGACCGCCACAGCCCGCCCAGGCGCAGGTTCTCCTCGACGGTGAGCTCGGCGATGACGCCGCCCCCCTCGGGGACGTGGGCGAGGCCGCGGGTGATGGCCTTCTCCGCGGGGAGCCGGGTGATGTCGTCCCCGTCGAGGAGGACCCGGCCGGAGGAGGAGGGGTGGAGGCCGGTGACGGTCCGCAGCAGCGTGGTCTTGCCCGCGCCGTTGGCGCCGAGCACGGCGCAGATGCCGCCGGCGGGGATGGCGAGGGAGACGCCGTCGAGGGCCCGGACGGCGCCGTAGGAGGCGCTGAGCCCCTCGACGGTGAGAAGGGGTGCCGCGGTCATCGGGGGGCTCCGTTCGTGTGGCCGGGGGAGGCGTCGTCGGAGGCGCCGAGGTAGGCCCGGGTGACGAGGGGGTCGGCCTGGACCTCCTCCGGCGTCCCCGTGGAGATGACCCGGCCGAAGTCGAGGACGACGATGCGGTCGCAGACGCGCATGACCAGGTCCATGTGGTGTTCGACCAGGACCACGGCCATGTCCCGGCTGAAGCCGCGGATCTGCTCGGCGAGGGCGTCGATCTGCGTCCCGGACAGCCCGCTGGCGGGTTCGTCCAGGAGGAGGAGTTCGGGTTCGCCGACGCAGGCGCGGGCCAGGGCGACCTGCTTCTGCAGGCCGTAGGGGAGGGTGCCGGGGAGCCGGTGCGCGTGCTCGGCGATCCCGAACCCCTCCAGGGCGGCGAGGGCGCGGGCGCGCAGCTCCCTCTCGTCGCGGTGGTGCCGTCCGAGACCGCTGATCAGGGAGAACGCCCCTCCGGTGGCGAGGCGGTCGGCTCCGGCGACGACGTTGTCCAGGACCGTCATCATCGGGAAGAGGTTGAGGCCCTGGAAGGTGCGGGCGATGCCGGCGCGGGCGAGGTGGTGGGGCCTGCGGCCGGGCGGCGGGGCCCCCTTCCAGGTGATGGTGCCGGCGGTGGGCCGCAGCACGCCGGAGAGGACGTTGAACAGGGTGGTCTTGCCCGCGCCGTTGGGGCCGATGAGGCCGACGACGGACCCCGGCGCGACCTGGAGCCCGACGTCGTCGAGTGCGGTGAGGCCTCCGAAGCGCACGGTCACCCCGTCCGCTCTCAGGAGATGGTCCGCTGCGGTCGTTGTCATGGCTGCCTTTCTCGCGGTTGCCGACCGAAAACCCGTACCGACCAGTTGGTATGGCAGGGGTGTCCGGCGGCCCGGGGGCCGTCGGACCGGAGGGTCAGTTGAACAGGCGGGCCAGGTCCACGCGGGACCTGATGTTGAGCTTGCGGAAGATGCCGCGCAGGTGGTGCTCGACCGTGCGCGGGCTGATGAACATGTGCGCGGCCACCTCGCGGTTGGTGGCCCCCTCGGCGACCAGGCGGGCGATCTGCTGCTGTTGCGCGGTCAGCTCGCCGGCCGCGTGCGGCCCGGGGTCGGGTCCGGTCGCGGCGGTGCCGATGGCGCGCAGCTCGGCACGGGTCTGCCGTACCCACAGCCTCGCGCCGAAGCGCTCGAAGGTCTCCACCGCGTTGTTCAGGTGCTCGCGGGCCCGGCCGGGCAGGCGCGCCCTGCGGAGGAAGGCGCCGAACAGCAGCTGGGTGCGGGCGTGCTCGACGTCGTCGTCCCCGCACGCCCGGTGCAGGGCCAGGGCGTTCTCGAAGTGGTCGGCCGCCTCGTCGCCCGTGGCCAGGAGCCCGGAACCGCGCGCGGCCAGGGCCAGCGCGCTCGGGCTCCCCACCGACTCGGCCCAGCGCCGGTACCCGGCCAGGGACGTGCGGGCCCACTCCGTCTCGCCCATCCTGACCGCGGCCTCCACGAAGTGCGGGGCGGTCAGCAGCCGCATGGTGGGGTGGCCGTGGCCGGGGGCGGAGTGCACGAGGGAGCGCAGCCGGAAGAACGCCTCCGCCGCGTTGCCCCGGGACAGCTCCAGTACGGCGAGCGCCCACGCCGCCAGGGCCGCCGCCAGCCCGAGGCTGTTCTCGCCCGCCTGGGAGGCGACCGCGCGGGCGCGGATCCGGCAGGTGTCCACGTCGCCCTGGATGGCCGCGATCATGGCCAGCGACGCCAGGTGCTGGGTGGCCCAGATGGTCTGCCCGCTCTCACGGGACACCCTGAGGCCGGTGAGCGCGGTACCGGCCGCGGACGGGAACCGGCCGCTCCAGAACTCGGAGAAGACCAGGAACCCCAGAGCGGCGGGGAGGGTGGCCTGTTCGCCGCGCGCCCGGCCGACCTCCGCCGCCCGGGAGGTCGCCGCGCGCACGAAGGGCGCGTCGGCCAGCCGCAGCCCGGTGATGCCCGCCCAGATCAGCTCGGAGGGCTTGGCGATCTCCGCCAGCCCGGTGGCCTCGCGCAGCAGGGGCGTGGACCCCGGGTAGTCGCCCCGGAAGGAGATCACGCACCCCTCCAGGAAGGCCGACAGCAGGCGCATCGGCGCCGGGTCGTCGGTGCGGACCAGGGAGACCGCCAGCTCGGCGGCGCGGGCGTGGCGTCCGGCGTCGCCGGCCAGGGAGGCGGAGTCGGCGGAGCGGACCAGCGCCCGCAGGGCCAGGAAGCGGTCGTGCGGGATGAGCTCGCGCCCGACGGTGTACAGCCGCTCGGCCACGTCGAGGGCGTTCTCGCCGCGCATGGCGATCTGGGCGTCGATGAAGTCGACGGTGACGCGGCGCCGGTCGGAGACCGCGAGGGGGCGCGCCTGCGACAGCAGGCGGGTGGCGCGTTCGGTGCGGCCCGCCATGTAGGCCTCGTAGGAGGCGGTGGTCAGGCGGCAGGCGCGCTCGTCGGAGTCCGGTGACAGCCAGGCGGCGCGCTCGAACGCGTGGGAGGCGGCGAGGCGGCCCTCCAGGCGCTTGGCCCGGCGGGCGGCGGCGGACACCGCCTCGAACAGGTCCGCGTCGGGGGCGCTCGTACCCGCGGCGGTGTGCAGGGAGAACTCCACGGGCGCCCGCTCCGGGTCCACCGCCCCGGCCAGCGCCCGGTGGGCGTCGCGCAACCGCCCGGCGGGGGTGTCCTGGGCGATCGCCTCGCGGGTCAGGGGGTCCGTGAAGACGACGGCGTCGCCCTCCACCCGGACCAGGCCCCGCTCCTCCGCGGGTTCGAGGTCGGTGATGGTCGTGTCGGCCCCGCCGGAGGCGGTGAGCAGCAGGTGGACGCGGGGCGCGGTGCTGAGCGCGGCGAGCAGGAGGAGGTGGCGGGCCCGCTCGGGCAGGTCGCGGTAGGGGGCGAGGAAGTCGCCGCGCAGGCGGCCGGGCAGGCGGGGCGGGTCGGGCAGCGGCTCCTCGCCGAGGAGCTGCGCCGGGGCCAGTCCGCGCAGGTAGCCGAGGACGGCGGCCGGGTTGCCGTGGGCGGCGCGGACGAGGGAGGAGCGGACGGCGGAGGCGAGGGTGACAGGAGCGCTGTCGGTGAGGATGTCGTGCACCGCCCGCTCCTCCAGAGGGGCGAGGAGGAGTTCGGCGATGCCGGGCACGAGCGCGTCGGGGGTGGGCTCGCCCATGGTCTCGGGCAAGCGCGCCCCGGCGGGCTTGCCGTGTCCCTCGCGCGCGGTGAACAGGGCGGCGACCGGGGTGCCGCCGAGCCGGCGGGCCGTGAAGGACAGCGCGTCCAGCGAGGGGGCGTCCAGCCGGTCGGCGTCGTCCACGCAGACCAGCAGCGGCCGACCGCGCCCGGCGGCCGTGCGGGACAGGAGTTCGGGCAGCGCCGTGTAGAGGGCGAGCCGGTCGGCGTCGGCCACCGCGCCGCGGGTGAGGGCCTCCCGGAGGAGCGGGCGCCAGGGCTCGGGGAGCCCGTCGACCTCGGCGCCGAGGGGGCGGAGCAGGCGTTGGAGTCCGGAGAAGGGGAGGCCCGCCTCGTCGGAGATACCCCCCGCGTGGAGCACGGTGAAACCACCGGCGGCGCCGCGGGCGTGGTCGAGGAGGGCCGTCTTCCCCCTGCCCGGACCGCCGGAGACGAGCAGGGCCGTGCCCCGTCCGGACCTGGCGCCGCCCAGGGCGTCGGCGAGGGCCCGCGTCTCCGTGTCACGGCCACGGAGGCGGGTGTTCGGGGGTTCGGGTTCGCTGCCTTCCACGTGCTCACATTCGCACAGCGGCCCCCCGTCACGGCAGGTGCGAAGGTCCACACTGGTCGTTTCACCGATGCCCGCACCGAGTCGCACGCGGCGGCTCCCGCGGGCCCGGGACGCCTCCCGCGGGGAACCGGGGGGCGGGTGTTCCCGGGGGTGCCCCAGCACCCACCTGCGTTTCCACACCCCCGGAAGAGTGACGTCTCTCACTCCGCACGGCGGTCCGGAGCCCCGTCGGGGATTCACCGACTCCAGGGGCGGTTATAAATCCGTAACGCGCGCGCAACGCCACACCCGCGATCCCGACAAAGAGGACAAACGAATCAACGGATAGCTCTTTGTCTTCTTCGGGACACTGTCGCGGCCGCCCTGCACGGGATATCCAGTCCGGGACACCCCCGGACAGCAGGAGGGACCGACGCCCATGGAGAACCGCTCCACGACAGCACACGGCCAGTGGTTACCGGCATCCACCCACACCCGCACCACCGCGAGAAGTCCCACGTTCGGTGTCGAGGAGGAGTTCTTCGTCGTCGATCCGCGCACCCGCCGGATCCTCTCCCGGGCGCCCGAGCTCCTGTCCCGCGCCCGCATGCCGGACGAACGCCTGTCCGGGGAGTTCAGCCGCGTCCAGGTCGAGGCCAACAGCCCTGTGTGCGAGACCGCCGACGACGCCCTGCGGTTCCTCCGCGCGGCCCGCGGCGAACTGGCGCGCTCCGCCGACGAGGCCGGGCTCGCCGTGGCGGCCACGGGCACCGCCGTCATCGGCGACACCTCGGCCGCCCTCGTGAGCGACGGCCCCCGCTACGCCGACATCGCCGCGCACGCGGGAGCACTGCGCACCTCCCACATCGTGTGCGGTTGCCACGTGCACGTGGGCATCCCCGACCGCGAGACCGCCGTGGCGGTGAGCGACCACCTGCGGCGCTGGCTCCCCTTCCTGGTGGCACTGTCCGCGAACTCGCCCTTCCACGCGGGGGTCGACACCGGCTACGCGAGCTGGCGGTCCATCACCTGGAACCGGCTGCCCTCCGCCGGGCCGCCCCCCATGCTGCGCTCACTGGCCGAGCACGAGCGGGCGGTGCGGGCGCTGTCCTCCGCCGGAGCGATCCTGGACAGGCACATGGTCTACTGGGACGTCCGCCTGTCCGACCACCTGCCCACCCTGGAGATCCGGGTGGGGGACGTGGCCGCGACCGCCGAGGAGGCGCTGCTGTTCGCCGTCCTCGCCCGCGGCCTGGCCACCCGCGCGCTCGCCGACGTCCACCACGGCAGGCCCGCGCCGGAGATCACCGACCAGACCCTGCGCGCCGCCATGTGGCGCGCCGCCCGGGACGGCCTGGAGGGCAGCGTCCCCGACCCGCTCACCGGCGAGTGCCTGCCGGGGGCCTACGCCCTCGAACGGCTGTGGAACGCGGCGCTCCCCGGCCTGAGCGCCAACGGCGACGCCGACCTGGTGTCGGCGCTGCTCGACCGGGCCCGGGAGGCCGGGACGGGGGCGGCCCGCCAGCGCTCCGCTTACGCCCGGCGGGGGATGTTCAGCAGGAAGACCCAGCGCCAGCCCGGCCCGTCCACCAGCCAGCCGCCGAGGAACGGTCCGACGGCGGCCCCGACGCCGCCGAAGCCCGACCA